>NZ_JBSQIC010000075.1:0-18383 GCF_055108615.1 Tangfeifania sp.
GGTAAGCACCCCTGCTTTTAGCTAATGGTTGGCTACTACAAACCCCCATAGTGGACTTTCACCACCAAGTTATTTACCATGCACGGCACACAAAAAAACGGCGGGTTGCTCTAACCCGCCGTTTTTTTTGGGTTTCATCTATTTCCTACATCCCGCTGAAATCAACGCCTTCAAAAAGAACAGAAGGGGTGAGCCAGGATGAACTTTCATTTACATCGTTGCCAAATTCTCCAATATTGGCCCATAACGCTTTCATATTTCCGGTAATATTCATTTCTGAAACCGGTTGCACCAATTCACCGTTTTCAATCAGGAAACCATCTATTCCGTATGAAAAATCGCCGGTTGTGCCATTACAGTTACCGCCATTAAAGCCGGTTACCAAAATGCCTCTGTTTACCGTGGCAATGAGCCCCTCAAGGTTTTTATCGCCGGTTTCGAAAACCAGGTTGGTAGTGCTGCCACTGGTGGGTTCCATGTTCAGCTTTTTGCCGTAGTAGGTATCGATATAATAGTTTTGAAGAACGCCGTTTCCAAAAACTGTACGTTTTTTTGTAGCCAGGCCTTCACTGTCGAACAAACGCGATCCCCGTCCCGAAACAATAAACGGATTGTCAGTAATGGTAAGCTTTTCAGAAAAAACCTTTTCTCCTTTTTTATCGACCAAAAACGAATTTTTTTGCTGAATGGCAGAACCGTTCAGTGCGCTGATAACCGGGCTAAAAAGCCGGCTGACCTGCCGGTTCTCAACAATCATCGGCATTTTCCCCGATGCAATTTTGTCCTGCCCAATTTTTTTCAGTGCACGCTCCAGGGCTTTTTTACCAATTCCTTTTTTTTCCAGTTTATCGTAAAAAATGGCACTTTCGCTCCAGTACGACTCCGGTCTCGCATCGCCGCCTTTTACCGATACCTGGGCATTCAGCCCGTAGTAAGAATTTGATGTGTCGCCTTCAAACCCGTTGCTGGTTACCATGAGCCGCTCGCTCAGGCCATCGTAATAACTTGCCGAGACCGATATAATCCGTTCGTCTTTCCCGAAAACCTCTTTTTCAGTTTGAAAAGCCAAATCGATTTTTTGCTGCGGATCGTGCTTGTCGAATCCCGGATCCAGTGTTTTTAAATCCACTCCATTCCCCTTGTAGTAAAGTCCCGGATCGGGAAGTGTCCTGAATTCATCTTCCGAAAGGAAACAGGTGCCTTTAATGGCTTCCTCGATAAAACGGGCCAAATCCTCTTTTTTCATGCGGTTGGTGGAATGCACCGAATATTTTTTATCCACAAAAAGTCGGATGGTGAGATTGCTCTGAATCGCCTGCTCCAGGTTGTCAATTTTTTCATTACGCACATCCACGCTGCTGCTCCGGTTGTTCGAAATACTCACGCTAACTTGTTGGGCGCCATTTCCGAGGGCATGATTCATTGCCCATTTTGCTAAATTATATTTTTCCTGTTTAGTCATTTTTTAATTTTTTTAGGGTTGAACTTTTAAACCGAACCTCCAACAGTTAATTTTTTCACCAGTACGGTTGGCAAACCGCAGGTAACCGGTACCGACTGGCCATCTTTGCCACAGGTCCAGGTTCCGTTGTCAATTAAATAATCGTTGGCACACATGGTAATATCGGCAAGTGCTTCAGGCCCGTTGCCAATAATATTGATGTCTTTAATCGGTTGGGTTAGTTTCCCTTTTTCAATCAGGTAGCCCGATTTCACGAAAAATGTAAAGTCGCCAGCCCCGATTTTCACCTGGCCGTTGCTGAAATTATCCACGTAAACCCCGTAATCCACATTCGAAATAATATCGTCTTTTGTGTGAGGGCCTGGTTCCATGTAGGTGGCGCGCATGCGTGGCAACGGAATATTCCTGAATGACTCGCGGCGGCCGTTCCCGGTTGGGTTAACCCCGTAATATTGCGAACTGATGCGGTCGTGAATATAGCTGTTCAGCACACCGTCTTTCACGAGGTAGGTTTTCTCCACGTCGTTGCCTTCATCATCCACATTAATAGAGCCCCTGTTGTTTTCAAGCGTTCCGTCGTCGATAATATTTACAAAACCGGCAGCCACTTTTTCACCCATCTTGTCGCTGAAAATGGAAGTCCCCTTGCGGTTAAAATCGGCTTCAAATGTATGCCCAATGGCTTCGTGCAACAAAATACCCGAGCCTCCGGCACCCATCACAACCGGCATTTCGCCGGCTTTTGGCTTGGTAGCTTCAAAAAGAATATTGGTGCGGTCAACAGCTTCGCGTGCCAGCTCATCAACCAAATCGTCGGTAAGCCACTCAAACCCTTTGCGAAACGAACGTGCCGAGTAGGCATTTTCAACCTGCCCGTCTTTTTGCATAATGCAAACAGCACCAAAACTTACCATCGGGCGGTAATCGTAGGTCAGACGGCCTTCGGAATTGTAAAATAAAACGTAAGATGATTCGTCGGTTAAAAAGGCATTTACTTTAATTACCTTTTCGTCGAGACTGAATACTTTATCGTTAATTTTCTGCACAAAAGGCACTTTGTCTTTTACCGATACATCTTCCCACTTTCTTGAAATTTTGTAATAGTTTGAAGGGACTTTTTCAAGAATATCGCTGTTTTGATAATCTTTTTTACTTTCGGCAATGTTGGCTGCCATTCTTGCAGCGTTCAACATGGCATCGAGGGTAACCGTTTCCGAATAGGCAAAACCCGTTTGGTCGCCCTTTAATACACGGATTCCCACACCAAAATCGATATTGGAATAAGCCCTGTTTACTTTGCCGTCTTCCAGCCCCAGGCTGTTGGTGGTTTTCTGTTCAAAAAAGAGATCGGCATAATCGCCTCCTTTACTCAATGCCTCGGAAATCACCCGTTGCAGCATTTCTGCCGAAACTTCAAACTGATCTAAATAATACTTCACGTTTGCTGAAATTTTTACGTTTTGGAACGATTGCAAAAAAGGAGGAAGAAGCATCCCCCCAGCCACAGCCGTCCCGCTTGTTTTAATAAAATTACGCCGGTTTGTTTTCATGTCGCTTCTACAATTAAAAAATTTCGAAATTAAATAAAATAATGCCAACTATAATATAATGGTGAATTAATAACTATTAGTTCAAATCCAATAGTTATCCATTACAAAATCACGAGTCAAATTTCCACCTCTCGTTCACTAAGGGTATTTTCTAAAAAAAAATGAATATTTCAACAAATTCATATAAAATAAGGGGGGATTGTTAAAAAATAATAAACAAAATATGAGATTTACCCCTATTCTTTAACATCACATCATAAAAAAACATATTTTTGAGGTGAAATAAAAAATTAAAAAAAACATCAGTTATGGCACATTTCAGATTAAAAGCACTTGAAGAGGTACTAAACAGGGAACCCGAAGAGTTTACCCGGGAGAAAAACCTTGTATCTGACTTTTACGGCAAGTTGGCATTCGACAAACCCAAAATGAAAAAATACCTCTCGAAGGCAGCTTTCAATGCCGTAATGGAAGCAATTGAGAAAGGCACAACCATCGACCGGAAAATGGCCGACCAGGTTGCACAGGGCATGAAATCGTGGGCACTCGAAAACGGTGCAACGCATTACACCCACTGGTTTCAACCACTTACCGACACCACTGCCGAAAAGCACGATGCGTTTATAGTTCACGGCGACGAAGGAAGGGTTATTGAAGCTTTTTCAGGAGAATTACTGGCCCAGCAGGAGCCTGATGCATCATCGTTCCCCAGCGGAGGAATCCGCCAGACTTTTGAAGCCCGGGGCTACACGGCCTGGGATCCTTCATCTCCGGCATTCATCAGCGAAACCACGCTTACCATACCAACTATTTTTATCTCGTACACCGGCGATGCACTCGACTACAAAACACCGCTATTGCGCGCCCTGCACCAGGTAGATAAAGCTGCAACATCCGTTTGCCAGTATTTCGATAAAAATGTAACTTCTGTAAAAGCTAACTTAGGCTGGGAGCAGGAATACTTTTTAATTGATGAAGCGCTTTTCACAGCCCGCCCCGATCTGGTTCTTACCGGCCGCACATTAACCGGGCACGCTTCGTCGAAAGACCAGCAGCTTAACGACCACTATTTTTCATCCATCCCAACCCGGGTGAACCGCTTTATGCAGGATGTGGAAAATGAAGCCTACAAACTGGGAATTCCTGTAAAAACACGCCATAACGAGGTAGCTCCCAATCAGTTTGAGCTGGCACCCATTTTTGAAGAAGCCAACCTGGCCAACGATCACAACCAGCTTATTATGGATATTATGCAAAAAATTGCACGCCGGCATAAATTCCGCATTCTATATCACGAAAAACCTTTTGCTGGAATAAATGGCTCAGGCAAACACAATAACTGGTCGCTTTCCACCAATACCGGTGTAAATCTTTACTCACCGGGTAAGAACCCAAAATCCAACCTGTTATTCCTAACCTTTGTAATCAATACACTGAAAGCAGTTTACGACAACCAGGATCTTTTGCGGGCAAGTATTTTAACGGCTTCCAACCAACACCGGCTGGGAGCAAACGAAGCACCGCCTGCCATCCTTTCGGTATTTTTGGGCAGCGAGGTTTCAAAAATGCTCGATTTAATGGAAGAATCGGTAGTTGACCGCAAAATGACTCCGGAAGAAAAAACGGCACTCAAACTGAACATCGGCCGCATCCCGAAAATCATTCTCGACAATACCGATCGCAACCGCACTTCTCCTTTTGCATTCACCGGTAACCGTTTCGAGTTCCGTGCAGTTGGTTCCTCGGCCAACAACGCTTCGGCACTAATTGTGCTCAACTCAGTAGTGGCGCACCAGCTGAATAAGTTCAAAGAGAAAGTGGATGCTCTCATTGAAAAAGATGTTAAAAAAGATGAAGCTATTTTCCAGGTATTGAAGGACCTGATTATCGAATCGAAACCTATCCGTTTTAACGGTGACGGCTACAGTGAAGAGTGGGTAAAAGAAGCGAAAAAGCGCGGACTCACCAATGTACGGAATGTACCGGAGTCGCTTTCGGCCTACCTTCGTCCCGAAAACAAAAGGTTGTTTGAAAGCCTTGGCGTTTTTAACGAACCCGAACTGCATGGCCGGGTTGAAGTGGAGTATGAAAAATTCATCATGAAAGTCCAAATTGAGGCACGCGTGCTTGGAGACATTGCTATCAATCACATTGTTCCAACAGCGGTTCAGTACCAAACCATGCTGCTCGAAAATGTGCTACGCCAGAAAGAGTTGTTTTCAGAAGAAGAATTTGAGCAGCTGGCAAGTGCACGCAAAGATTTGATAAAAGAGGTGGGCGGTCATATTTCAGCCATAAAATTAAAACGGCACGACATGATTGAGGCCCGCAAAAAAGCAAATGTTATTGAAGACACCGTTAAAAAAGCAGAAGCATACGACAAAAAAGTCAAGCCTTTCCTCGATGATATCCGTTACCACATCGACAAACTGGAACTGATTGTTGACAATGAACTTTGGCCACTGCCCAAGTACAGAGAGCTTTTATTCGTCAGATAATTTTTTTGGTTTAGCAGTATTGAAAAGAGGCTTTGTTCAGAGCCTCTTTTTTTTTTTTGGAAAAAATCTACACTTTATAATTAATCAACCAAACAGCCGTTATTTTTGTAGCTGTTAAAAAAATTAATTTACTTTTACCTTTTTGGAAAGTAGTGTTGGGTATGAATAGAGTTTTCAGGTTCGTTTTATATTTCATCGTATTAATTACCTTAGCCTCATGCAGTGCAGGAAAATTAGGCCGGGATGCCCTGCTCTCGCACGAAATCGGAGAGTATTACAATGCCATTGAAAAATACAGAAAAGCAAGCCGAAAAGAAAAAGACCGCGACAAAAGGCGGCAATATGCTTTTTCCATTGCCGAATGTTATCGCTACATTGGCGATTACGAAATGGCTGCACTGTATTACCGAAATGCCATTCGCCGCGGATACTCCGACCCCATAGCCCTTTTTTACCATGCCGAAATGCTGAGGGCATCGCAGGACTACGAGCAGGCTATTGAAAACTATCGCATGTACCTCGATACCATTCCCGGCGACGAAAGGGCACAAGCCGGACTTGAAGCTATTCAGAAAACCCAGGAGTGGGTGGCCAATCCAACCCGCCACATCATCAATCCCATAAAAGAAATCAATTCGCGCGAAAGTGATTTCTCCCCTGTATTTGTGGGCGGGCGCGACAACGAGGTGATTTTTACATCGACCCGGAAAGCTGCTACCGGTAAAAAGGAAAGCATGATTACCGGCCAGGATTATGCCGATTTGTTCAAATCGACTTTCAGCATCCAGCGGCAAAAGTGGGAAACACCACAGCTACTTGATGAAAACCTGGTGGTAAACACGGGCGACGAGGAGGGAGCAGCCACTTTATCTTCAACCGGAGAGCAGATGATTTTTACCCGTTCACGCTACGATAAAAACCAGTCGCTGGGAACAGAGCTTTATTCTGCATCACAATCGCGCGGCACCTGGTCCGACCCCATAAAAATCCAGCTTGTTGGCGACAGTATAATTGCAGCCCATCCTGCCCTGAGCCCCGATGGCTCGGTGCTTTATTTTGTTTCGGATATGCCCGGAGGCGAAGGCGGAAAAGATATCTGGAGAGCTGAAAAAGAAGGCGGTACTTTTGCCAATCCCGAAAACCTTGGGGAAACAATCAACACCCCCGGCAACGAGATGTTCCCTTTTGTAAGAGACAACGGGGAGCTGTACTTTTCGTCGAACTACCATATTGGAATGGGCGGGCTCGATATTTTTGTGGCCCGCGAAGATGAAGATGGAAACTGGACCATTGAAAATATGGGCTACCCCGTAAATTCCCCGTCTGACGATCTGGGGATCGCATTTGTTGAAGGCGAAAACAAAGGCATGTTCACATCGAACCGGAAAGGATCGCGCGGCGATGATTTATATGAATTTATGGTACCGCCCAAAATTTACAGGGTTGAAGGTGAAGTTTACGATAAAGAAACGAGGGAGAAAATTGATGGTGCAACAGTACGGATTATCGGCACCGACGGTACAAATATGCGCATGCGTACCCAGGATGGAAAATTCCAGATGAAACTTCAGCCCGAAACCGAATATGTGTTCGCGGCATTCAAAGAGGGTTATTTGCGCGACAAAGCTACTGCAAACACTATTGGTTTGGAAGACAGCAAAGATTTCAGGTTTGAGCTGTTTCTAACATCAACAGACGACCCGATAAAAATTGAAAATATCAATTACGAATTTGGAAGCTGGGAATTACTGCCTGAATCAAAAACTGCACTTGATACCTTAATAAGGGTGTTGGTGCTTAATCCAACCATTACCATTGAAATTATGTCGCACACCGACCATGTGGGCAGCGATGAATTTAATTTCGAGCTTTCGCAGAAAAGGGCACAAAGCGTGGTGGACTATTTAATTGAAAAAGGAATTAATCCGCAACGCCTGGTGGCCAAAGGATATGGCGAAACCTGGCCTAAAAGGATAACCCGCCAGCTGGCCAGTCAGTACGATTTCTTAAACCGAAACGATGAACTGACCGAGGAATTTATTATGAAACTGACCGAGGAACAGCAGGAAATTGCCCGTGCCATTAACCGGCGTACTGAATTCCAGGTGCTTTCAACCGACTTCATAGAAAGGTTCGATGCCGAACCGAAAGAATAATCACTTCATTTTTAAAACGGTATTTTGTTATACCCGGCGTATGTTCAAGGCTTAAGAAGAATTTAAATGAGCGCGGGAAAGCGACCACGGCAGTATATCATATTCGCCACCAACTTTCTTTCTACTCTATTAATTAAAAAAGCCACTTAAACGTTTTACCGTTCAAATGGCTATTTCAATAAAATAAAATGATTAATATTTTTTACTCTTCGCCGCCGCCGTTTTCTTCGGTAGCAGGTGCAGGAATATTTTCTTCGCTGTTACCTTCGGGTGCAGTTGTCGGGAAATTAGGTACCTGCGTTGGATCGACAGCATTTTGAATCTGATCCTGTACCCTCGACTGTTGTTCGGTTACCTGCTGGCGCGGGATAAAAGCCGACCCTAAAACAGCCAAAACCACTAGTGAAACAGCCAGCACCCAGGTTGCTTTTTCAAGAAAATCGGTGGTTTTGCGAACACCCATTACCTGGTTCGACGACTGGAAGTTGCTGGCCAAACCCCCACCTTTTGAGTTCTGTACCAATACAATAAGAATTAACAAGATACAGACGATGAATATTAAAACGGTTATTAACGTGTACATTTCGTTTCGATTAAATGTTCTTTAATTTTTCTATTTCTTCAATTCGGGTTGCAAAGTAAACACTTTTTTCCGGATATTTCAAGCTTAATTTTCTAAATGCATCCAATGCTTTATCGTATTTTTTTTGTTCGAAGTATATCATTGCCAGGGTCTCGGTAATCAGTTCATCAGGTTCGGAAACTGACTTCTCCATTATTTCATTCTCATCCTCTTCCCGTGTTTCATTTGTGTTTTCACTATCCATCCTGATGGGGGCTGGTTCCGATGAAAGAAATTTATCAATTAACGAACCGCCTTTTTCACTATCAAAAGTTTCCCCTTCCGGCTGATCCTTTTGCTCTATTCTGTCCTGCCCGAAGTAGTAGGCGGAAGTTTGGGGCATCGCATCAGAATATAAAAAACGGTGCAGTTTTTTACGATCGTGAACTGCAACAGCCGCTTTTTTCAGCGCGGCTTCAAACCCATCGTGCCCTGTAAATTTTAAGTTTTTCAAATAGAGCATCCAGGCCACCTGAAAATACGGGTACTTTTCGGTAAGTTTCTCCAGTTCAGGCAATGTTTCCTCGCTGAGCAATCCGGGGTTTTCTACCAGTTTATAAAATTCTTCGTTTTGCATTTTACCAGTTGGCAATTGTTGCGTTAAAAATATCTTCGTTCAGTTTTTTTATAATTTCAGGAACCAGTCCATCTTCAACAGCGCTTAACGAGCTGTTGCTGTCGAAATCTTCGTAAGCCGAAAATGTTTGTTCCAGGTTTTGTTCCGGATCATTGTTGTTGGTATATTTCAGGTTAACCGTTATTGTAAGCCGGTTGAGGGCAGCCTGGTCTTCTTTTTGAATAGCCATTGGGCGTACTTCGTAGCCGGTAATCTGCCCTTCAAAAATCAGGTCCCCGTTTTCTTCCAGTTCGTTGAGAGAAGTTTGCCGCTGCAGTTTTTCGCGTAGTGCCTCGGTGAAATTCTGGCTCAGGTTTGGATTAACCAAACGGGAACGGTTGGGAAAATAGTAAACCGAAAAGGTTTTTACCTCGGGCGAAATATTGGCCCCGGTAAAAGAGTAGGAAACTTTGCACGAATGCATAATTCCGCCTGCAAGCAAAATTATTCCTGTAAGTATTAAAAATCTTTTTAGCATCAATTAATTGTTAATGTCGTATTCTTTAATTTTCCGGTAAAGCGTGCGTTCGGAAATTCCCAGCTCGCGGGCGGCATATTTCCTTTTGCCATTGTGTTTCTCCAGTGCCTTTTTAATCAGTTCAATCTCTTTTTCTTCAAGTGAAAGCGATTCTTCCACAATTTCTTCGGTGTCCTGAATATTATTTTTATCGCGATGGTTTATCTGCAAAGGTTTCGAAGCGTGCTCTCTTTGGGGCAAATTGGCTTCCCCGTCGTCGTATAAATTCTGAATAATCCGTGCCTGGTCTCCCGAAATTGGCGACTCCTTGTTTTCCATCAGGTCGAGTACCAGCTTTTTTAAATCGTTCATGTCGCGCTTCATATCAAAAAGCACTTTGTACAATATTTCCCTTTCGCTGGCATACGAAGCTTCTTCTTTTTTTGAAAAAAGAGCAGGCAGCCTGCTCGATGACGAATCGGGAAGGTATTTGCGGAGCACATCCGCTGTAACATCGCGGTTTTCCTCAATAATCGAAATTTGTTCGGTAATATTTTTCAACTGCCTGACGTTACCCGGCCAGCGGTAATTAATGAGCGCAATCCGGGCTTCATCGTCAAGCCGGATCGGGGGCATGCGGTATTTCTCAGCAAAATCGCGTGCAAATTTCCGGAACAAAAGGTAAATATCGTCGGGACGCTGGCGCAGAGGTAAAATATTTATGGGGACAGTATTTAAACGGTAATACAAATCTTCCCTGAATTTTCCTTCCTCAATGGCTTTTGGAATATCTACATTGGTGGCGGCAATTACCCGCACATCCGATTTTATCATTTTTGAAGACCCCACTTTTATGAACTCGCCGGTTTCGAGTACACGAAGCAGCCTCACCTGTGTTGAAAGCGGGAGTTCGCCTATTTCATCAAGAAAAATGGTTCCACCGTCGGCTTCCTGGAAGTAACCTTTCCTGTCAGACAAAGCTCCGGTAAATGCCCCTTTCTCGTGGCCGAAAAGTTCAGAATCGATAGTTCCTTCGGGAATAGCGCCACAGTTAACGGCAATGTATTTCCCGTGCTTACGGCTCGAAAACTGATGAATAATCTGCGGGAACATTTCCTTACCCGTACCACTTTCGCCGCTAATCAACACCGAAAGGTCGGTTGGAGCCACCTGCACGGCAACTTCAATTGCACGGTTTAAATCGGGTGAATTCCCAATAATTTCAAACCGCTGTTTTATTCCCTGAATATCCATATTCGTATTGTCCATTTACTCAATTTTATCAATTTAGGTTCACCTTCCTGCATAATGTCCCAGAAAATTTTTCTGAAGGAGTTTGTTTTTAAAACTTTTGCAGCTACAAATTTACAATTTTTCGCTGTTAATGACGGGCAATCAAATTTAATTAACCTTTTTTTGCGGTTCAGGTTTAAAATTCAGGTTACCTAAATTTAACCAATACCCTCTTTTTGAATAGCTATTCAGGATTCAAACTCAATTTATAACTATCTTTATGCTTGCAAAAAAGAAAAAAGTTGAAAACAGATGAAATTCATAACCATCATACCCGCCCGTTTCCAATCAACGCGTTTCCCCGGGAAACCGCTGGCCATACTAAATAATAAACCTGTTATTCAGTGGGTTTACGAAAATGCAGCCAAAGCGCTCGACGAGGTGTGGGCCGCAACCGATGACGACCGGATTTTTAAAGCAGTTCAGGATTTTGGGGGCAAAGCAATAAAAACATCAAAAAACCACCGCAGCGGAACCGATCGTTGTGCAGAAGCTGCCCGTATCCTGTCAGAAAAAATTGACTTTGACGTGGTTATAAACATCCAGGGCGACGAACCTTTTGTTACTGCCAGGCAAATTGAGCAACTCGCCTCATGTTTTAGCAGCGACACAGAAATTGCCACCCTCATCAAAAAAATTGAAACGACCGACGAACTTTTCAATCCCAACCGCCCCAAAGTGATCATCGACAAAGAGCAAAACGCGATGTACTTCAGCCGCTCGCCCATCCCTTTTGTGCGGGGAGAAAAAGAAAACGACTGGCTAATCGCCGGAACATTCTGGGCGCATGTTGGCATGTATGCCTACCGTAAAAATGTTTTGCAGGAAATTACCCGTCTTTCGCCCGGAAAACTCGAGCGCATGGAAGCACTGGAACAGCTCAGGTGGCTCGAAAACGGGCTCAAAATAAAAACCGCCGTTACCGAACACCAAAGCATTGGGATTGATACACCTGAAGATTTGGAAAATGCAGTGCAACTTTTAAAAGAGAAATTCGTCTAACAAAAGAAAGGCATACTATTTGCATTAAAAAACAAGGAATTAAAAATGAATTGCCATGAAAAAAATTATACTTTTCTTCATCATATTTACTTTTTACATTGCAGGAAGCCACACACTTCGGGCAAACATGCCATTTGAAAACAACCTGTTTACACAGCAGGAACAACCCAAAGATACCTATCAGCTTAAAATTTACCCCAACCCCTGCAATACCGGACAGGTAACACTTGAGATGAACGATCAGGAAATTGACGAAGTGCGGTTGATTAACATTGCGGGTAAAGAAATTTTGCAGCAAAAAATGGAATTGGGAACCAACAGGTACCAGCTGAAACTTGAAAATGTTCCCAACGGAATTTATTTCATGCGCGTAAAAACAACTGACAACAAAACAGTTGTGAAAAAGCTGGTGGTTTCTTCCCGTTAAATTCATTTCGAGCGCTCACCCAATTTTTTTGGGGCATAATGAGTTGATGACAGAAATATCCAAATTGCAAATCACAAATCGCAAATAAATTTCAATTTTCAAAACCTATAAATTCCAGAATTCTGAAATTTATATTGTTTCGATAATTGGTTTTTGGAGCTTATTTGAAATTTAATTTTTGTCATTTGTTATTTTGCTTAAATACAATACGTTACAAAAATATGTCATTGGCAATACACAAAGTTTTCATTACCCCCACCAATAAAACCCCTCATTTTTTATAATTTTCGCCCCTCATTTAAAATGACTTGTAATGGTAAAGTATTTACTTCCAGGGATTGCTCTCCTTTTAACATTTAATGCCCTTTCGCAACAAAATATCAGTGATGCCCGCAATTCGGTTGGCGAAAATGTAACCGTCAGCGGAATTGTAACAAACGGCAGTGAGCTTTGGAAAATCCGTTATTTTCAAGATGAAACAGCGGGAATTGCGGCATTTGGGGATTCGGCCTCAAACCTGCAACGGGGCGACTCTGTTACCATTAGCGGAACTGTAAAGAATTGGGAAAACCTGTTGGAAATTGATCCCATAAGCTCGGTAACAGTTCACTCGTCGGGAAATCAGCTCCCTGATCCAAAAATAATTACCATCGACCAAATTGGGGAAGGATACGAAGGACAGCTCGTGCAAATCAACGATGTTGAATTTGTCAACGCCACCGGCTCATTCGAGGGCGATGCCAACTATAACCTGACCGATGGCGAAAACACTTTCGAAATAAGAATTAACCGGAATGCTGAAGCTATTACCGATCAGCAAATACCCACCGGAACACTGAATTTAATCGGAATCTGTTCACAGTTTTCTTCCAGCCAAAACGATGTAACCACTGGCTATCAACTGCTTCCCCGGGACATGAACGATTTTGTACTTACAAGTGCCATTAATATTATTTCGCCGGTTACTGTTGAAAATATTTCGAAAAGCGGCTTTACCCTGTCGTGGCACACCGACACCGAAGCAACCCCGGAAGTGATGTACGGCACCACGCCCAATTCAAGCTACTGGAGGGACATTACCACAGGCACAACAACAGCTTCAAACGGGGAATTTATTCAGAAAGTTAATATCGCTGGCCGGGAGGCGGGCTCGATAATTTATGCCCAACCCTACTCCTACGCCTCTTCCGATACAGCATTTGCACCACTGGCAACTTATGTCACTGAATCGAATTCAACAGGAGATATTAAAGTCTATTTCAACAGCGATGTGGACACTACTTATTCTGTTTACACCCCGGCACAAAACATTGGCGGAGCACTCGACGACACCCTCGTTGCTTATATCGACCGCGCTGAAGAATCCATCGATTTTGCCATCTACAATTTTAACAATATTGCTTCAGCAAGTGTTCCCAACGCCCTTAACAGAGCTAAAAACAAAGGGCTCCGGGTTAGAGTAATTTCCTGTGGCACCAATCAAAACCAGGGACTGAACTACCTCGACCAGGACATTCCGGTACTTGTTACCCCCAACGAATATGAACGTGATGGTATTATGCACAACAAATTTGCGGTGATCGATGCAGAATCATCCAATCCTGACAAGCCCACCGTGTGGTCAGGCTCCACCAATATTTCGTACAACCAGGTAGTTTCGGATGCCAACAACATGATTTTCATACAAGACCAGGCATTGGCCAGGGCTTATAAAATTGAATTTGAAGAAATGTGGGGAAGTAATACTGCGCAACCCAACGAGGAATATTCCAGATTCGGTGCCTACAAAACCGATAACACCCCACACGAGTTTATCATTGGCGGAAAAAGGGTGGAATGTTATTTCAGCCCGTCGGACGGCACCAACCAGCAACTGGTAAATGTCATTCACTCGGCAGACAACAACCTGAATGTAGGCACCATGCTCATTACCCGCACCGACCTGGCACTGGCCATAAGCGATGCCAAAGCAAGAGGTGTGGCAGCAAATGTACTTACCGAAGGCGATGCCAACACCGAAACAGTGAACTCCATTTTGAGCGATGCCCTGGGGAATAATTCATACGTTTTCGATAATGTGACGTACGGAATTTTACATCATAAATATGCAGTAGCTGATAACAACAAACCCGCTTTTGATCCGCTGGTAGTTACCGGCAGCCACAACTGGAGCAATTCGGCCAACGAGATTAACGACGAAAACACATTGATAATCCATAACGAAGATATTGCCAACCAGTATTACCAGAATTTCGCTGCACGTTTTACAGCCAACAACGGTATGCTTGTAACAAATACAAGCCTTGTTAAAAATCAACAGGAAACATATTTTTATCCTAACCCGGCCAGGAGTAAAATAAAAGTAGTGGCTTCCGAAAAAATTTCACGAATTAAAATTTTTAACCTTTCCGGAATCAAAATCCTGGAAACGGAAAGCGGAAACTCCAATTCCTTTGATGTCAATATCAGTCACCTGAATCCGGGCCTTTACTTTTTAAAAGTCAGCATGAATTCCGGGAAAGAATCCGCTCATAAAATTACCGTTATCAAATAATGACCTGAATTCCATATCTCAACAGTCCGCAATCCGATACGTTTTTTGTCAGATGATAGCTGACCGAAAAGTCAGCAGGTGAAATGCCGGCAAACAGGTGCTTTCTTCCCTGCTGCTGGTCTGAATTCTCCCAATTAACAATTCACCGTCCGGTACTATCTGCATGGCTGGGTTATTTCCCGCCAACCCAACACGTGATGAAAAACACAGCGATGTTTTCGGCCAACTCCTTGCAAATCAAAAACAAACCAGCTACCTTTAGCTTGTTTGTTAAACAACCGTGTATGGAAACCTAAAAACCAACTATATTTTATCCATCATTTTTATTTAGAATAAATCTACGTTTGATATGACTTTAAGTCTCAGCGCATTGTTGTATTTTGCATTAACGATGGATAAAATACTATTACGTTACTGGCAAGTGTAAAAAAAGACCGTGCAAACAATAACAGAATGATTAAAATTAGAAATTATGTTCTATCCAAACTGTCTTGAATACAAAAACACTATTTTAAAAAATCAAATTTCCGTAATTCGTAAAACACTTCAAAACAAGCAAGCTAAAGAACTTGAGAAATTTCGTGTTGCATTTAACAATGCACAACAAATCAAAGAATTTAGAAATAAACTTCATGAAATAATGTCTAAAAACAACAATGATAAACCAAATTATTTCAAATTATAAAACTAAGCTTCTATGATACAAACAGAAAATAGAACAGCAGTAAGAGAAAGAATAGAGAATATTTACAAGTATCTCCATCGGCACAAAGAATATATAAACAGGTTAAATGTTTTTCCTGTTCCTGATGGCGATACCGGCCTTAATATGACGCTGACCATACAAGGTGCTTTGGCAAATATGCATAATTATGAAAAAGAATCAATTTCAACAGGTGAATATTTAAAACATTTTGCTGAACAAATGCTCCTGAACAGTCGGGGGTGTTCAGGAGTAATTTTATCTCTTTATTGTCAGGGCATCTCACAAGTAATTGAGAATAACGACTTTTCTAAGGATAATATTTTTAAAGCGCTTGAAAACGGATATAAAAATGCTTACGAAGGTACTGAAAATCCAAAAGAAGGAACTATGCTTACTTTAATGCGTGAATTTAAAGAAAAGTATGGTGAAATTATGAAAGAAGATGATGACCCTTCAATTATTATAAAAAAATGTATCCCTTATTTAAAAGAAGTTCTTAAAAAAACCCCGGATATGTTGCCTGTATTAAAGCAAGCCGGTGTTGTAGATTCCGGTGGTGCAGGATTTCTTATTATTCTTCAGGGAATTAACAGGGAATTAAATTTTAACGAATTAGTTCCTCGCAGCTTACCTGTTTCAATTATACTTAATATAAACAAAGCTACAAAAAAGTATCTTAATGGTAAATTAGCTAATTTTAATAAAAATTCTATCGAAGTTTTGCTTCCGAATATTGATATAGAAAAATTGTATAATTTAAGATTGCATAAGATAATTGAAGATGTCAGGCATTTTATTAACAATCTGCAAAGTAACGGGAATAAATCCTTACATAAAAAAACAATTATTAATGATCTGGAAGACATGGAAAATTCATGGAATCCGGAAATTAAATTAAAATATTGTACTGAATTTATTTTAGAAACAGACAAAATATCATCGAAAGAACAAATAAAAGAAATTATCGGTGAGTACGGAGACAGCCTGATAATACTTAACAGCGGCGATAAATATAAAGTTCATATACATACAGATAAACCGGAATCCGTTTTTAAAGATATTTCAAAATACGGCGAACTCATATTTACCAAAGTAGATGATATGAAAAAACAACACAGAAACCTCATAAGTAATGATACTATTGATTATGAAAGAGAAAAAAGTGTTTTTTGTATCGTTTCCGGTAAAGGATTTGCTGAAATTCTTAAAAAACTCGGTGCCGATGATGTGTTCTGCTATGGAAAAAATAAACCGTCTGTTGAACGTATCGTGAAAGAGTTAAACAGGTTGAAAACAAAAAATATAATCGTTGCTTCCGATGATAAAGATATTTTAATGGCTCTCAAATATGCTGCTACACTCAGCAAATCAAATGTTCATATTATTGAATCCAATAATGTAATTTCCCTGATTAGTATGATGATGAATATTTCAAAAGAATTAGATATTACCACTACGCTTGAATCAGTAATGAATAGTCTTAATGATATTCGGTTTTGTGGAATTGCCAGGGCTATCAGGGATACTACAACGGAAGATGGTAAAAAAGTAAACAAAAATGAATTTTTCACAATTTACAACGGGAAAATTATTCTTTCTGATAACAATATTGAAATGCTTATCAATAATACCATTAAAAAACTGGTAAAAGATAAAAGTCTGATATCAATATACAAAGGTATTCCTGCAAACAAAGAAAAAAGTCTTATTCCGAAACTGAAAAAATCTTTTCCCGATTTTGAATTTGAAGAATATTACGGTGGTCAATACCAATATAATTATTATATAACTTTTGAATAAATTTAAAAAAATGGAAAAGAAAATTTTAATTATCACAGCCGATAATCTTGGCCTTTCCAGAGAGCAAATAGATTATCCAAACGTCGAAATTTTAAAATATCCTGTTTTAGTTGAAGGTAAAGAATATCGTGAAAGTGATGAATGCACTGCACAGTGGCTAAATGAAAAATACCTGGAAGAAAAAGTGGTTGCTAAATCAACTTCAATTGTAAAAGGAGAGCTTATTGAAATAGTAGAAAAAAATAAAGATAAATATGACCTGATAATTCATGTCGTGATGAGCAGTGTAATGTCTGCAGCAACCATAGCTATTGCTAAAAGCGTAAAGGAAATGTATGAAAATACTATTCCGATTATCAATATTGACAGCAGACAAGTTATGGCAGGTGTAGGAAATGTTCTCCTGGGAGTAATTGATATAATTAAAAAAACTAACAATCCGGATGATATTGTCAAATTATCACAGGAAGTCGTTCAAAATACATTTAGCTATTTTATCGTAGCAGACCTTAACTATCTGTATAGAGGAGGCAGAATTGGAAAAGCAAGAGCATTGATGGGTTCTGTTTTGCGTATTACCCCAATTATAGGCTTGATGGGTGATGATAAAGAAGGTCAGATCGTTCCGCTTGGAAAAGGAAGAACTTTCAAACAAGTAAATTCACAAATTATTCAGTTGATAAAAGCTAAAATGGCTGAAAAACCGGCAACCACAATTAAAAGATTAAATATTGTCGGGTTTGGAGATAATAAAGACGTTTTTTCTGATTTAGAAGAAAAATTAAAAGCAATTCCATGTGATGATTTTATTATAGGGAAAGCGGATCTTGTCGGTGCTGTTTACTGCGGGCCAAAATCATATACTGTTGCTGTAACTATTTAAATTGAAAAATTATGAATGCTTATTTAACGTATATAATATGCTTATTATCAGGCTATCTAACAGGTTCAATATTATTTGCCTATGTTATTACAAAACTGGTAAAAGGAGAAGATATCAGGGACTTAGGTAATAATAATCCCGGAGCCTATAATACTTTTAAAAGTACAGGTAAGCTTTGGGGTATCTTAACCGGACTTTTAGACAGTTCAAAGGCATTAATACCAATGCTTCTTGCAAATTATTTTTTTGATTTATCCACAATTTCCCTGGGGCTAATCGGTATAGGAGCAATAATAGGGCACGGTTATCCTCTGTTCTTTAATTTTAAAGGAGGACGTGCTGCCGGAACATTAATGG
>NZ_JBSQIC010000076.1:0-18028 GCF_055108615.1 Tangfeifania sp.
ATTTCCGTATCCAACAGCTGAAAAAGTACAAGGATTTGAGCCCTGAGGCGAATCCCGGTAAATATTAGAGCTTTGGTCCCATTCAATGGTATCGCCATCCGCGTTTTCAATAAAAAATTCAGTACCCGAAGTGCAGACATAAGAGGGGCCGGTAATATATATAATTGAACCTTCAACTGCTAATTTTGTTCCAAGGTCAGTAGGAGAAGACGAATATTGGGGTGTCTCAGAACAGGCATCATGTGTTTCTGCATAATCAAATGCCTCTTGCATACTGATAAAACCATCATTATTATCATCAGCATCAACCGCATTTCCATTTGGGTCTTCTCCAGCAACCGCGGCAATCCAATCAAAGACAAATTCATCATATGTATAATATCCCATACCACAAGACGGTTCATCAAAATCGCAAGCAGTGGCAATAACACGATTTAAGCTTGTTAAATCATCAACAAATCCTCCGCTATAGCATTGCCCCATTACGATGCTAATTTCTCCTGCATTAACTTTATTAACCTCTGTTGCAAATTGGTCATCTCTGATTGTTTCGCCCCATAAATAAATTAAAGCATCTTGCCCGCTTTCTTGGTCTCCATGGTCTGTTACGAAAATGAATAAATAATCATCGCTGTCTAATAAACCAGATAAAGTGTTAAATACTGTTGTAATGTTTGATCTTGTTGCTGAGAATTGAATATCATTATCCCCATCACCATCTAAATCCAAAGGAGAGGAATCATAGCCTCCACTAATTCGTCTGTCATTAGCGGTGCTCGTGCCGTCAGACATAATCGTGTAAATATGGTCATCCTCATAATTATATACATCGACAAGTGCAGAATAAATAGCTGAGCAATCATTCCAATATCTTTGCCAATTATTAGCCATATCGAAACCACCGCTAATAATTACAGCATAACAGTTGGCAGGTGTTAATCCTGATTTTAGTAAAAGTGCATCACTCTTTTTAAAAAAGTTACTAATTCTGTCTCAGATTTAACAATCTCAGGATTTTGATATAGAAGATATTCTCCTATTTGTAATTCGCTAATAAATTCATTTATTTTTTTGGTAGCCTCAGAAATTGAGGTTTGTCCAAACGAATTGCCGAGTAAAAACAGCAATAAAGCTGATGACAAAATGATTTTTTTCATGATAATATTGATTTAGTCGTTTTTGGGATTGCAATTATTAATATCTAAGAAAACATAAGAGCATGAATCAGATAAAATCTCTAATTCACCTTTCCACTCTCCATATTGACCACAATCCATTCTGGCAGTATAATTATAAATACCCACTTTGTTTTCCAGTTTAACAGTCATTGTTGAATTTATACAATCTGGATAAGTGCTATCCACATACGGTTCAGATATTGAACCAATAGAATCATTTTCAACATACACATCGACATTGAAGGAGCCACAATTAAGCATTGCTTGTGCATTAGTATAAAATATAACATTACCAATTTTAGAAGAGTCCTTATCATCCTTTTCGCATCCTGCCCCCAACATAATCGTAAAAAAAGGCAACAGGAGCAAAAAAATAGTAAGTAATTTCAATTTTTTTGTTTTCATTATTTCAAGTATTTAGTAGTGAGTAAATAGTACAGAGTACTTTTTGATATTCCAGGTAACCGAAGCTACCAGGCAGGAGAGCAAATCGGGTCGGTTTCTTTGCCTTTGGTTGGCATGTTTCCGGAGGATTTCCACCTTGTGGTTTTCCGGGAAATCTTCGTTTAAATGGTGATTATGGGCCGTGTTTCATCATGCTATTGGTTTTAAAATTGTTGTTTTGTTTGTTAAGATGCTGAAAGTTGGGATTTGGTTGCGTGCCTCCTGGTTTTTTAAATTATTGGTATTGTGTTTCTGTATATATGTTCAGAAAAGAGGCAAAAGGTAACCCTGGAAAATGGATGTTGTGTAACAGAGATTTATAATGACGTATTCGCGGGGGAGTAGTCATAGCCTCACTTTGAGTGAGACTATGACTTTTCAGGGAAGAACCCCTGAATGATTAAGTTATTTTGTGACAAACCCTTACTTCTTGTAATAAGCCGAATACCAATTTACAAATTCGGAAATGCCTTCTTCAATCGTAGTTTTGGGTGCGTAATCAAAATCATTTTCCAGGGCGCGTACATCGGCAAAAGTTTTATATACATCGCCGGGCTGCATGTCGTGGAATTCTTTCAGCGCCTCTTTTCCCCAGGCTTTTTCAATGGTCTCGATAAAGTCCATCAGTTTTACAGGATTTGAATTCCCGATATTATAAATTTTATACGGAACTTTTTTTTCCTTCCCCCTGGAGGAAGTTTGTGGGGGCTTATTTAAAATTTTTGTTATGCCTTTTACAATGTCGTCGATGTAGGTAAAATCGCGGTACAAATCGCCGTGATTGAAAATCTTTATCGGCTTATTTTCGAGTATTGCTTTGGTAAAAAGGAAGTAAGCCATGTCGGGCCGGCCCCACGGACCGTAAACAGTGAAGAAACGTAGTCCGGTGGAAGGCATTCCGTATAAATGGCTGTACGTGTGGGCCATCAGTTCGTTGCTTTTTTTGGTAGCGGCATACAGGCTGACAGGATTATCCACCGGATCATCGGTTGATAGCGGCATTTTTTTATTGTTCCCGTAAACACTGGATGAACTGGCATAAACCAAATGCTTTACTCCGTTGTGGCGGCATCCTTCCAGGATATTCAAAAAACCTACTATATTACTGTTGATGTAAGCATGCGGATTTTCAAGGCTGTACCGTACACCCGCCTGCGCCGCGAGGTTACACACCACATCGAATTTTTCGGTTTCGAAAAGCCGCTCCATTTCGGTGCGGTCTTCCAAATTCATTCTGATGAAAGTATAATTTGGATTTTTTTCGCTTTTAACCGGTTGGTGCCAGTTCTCTGCTTTGCGCGAAATTCCGGCTTCGTTCAGCCGCGAAAATTTCAGTTCCGGATCGTAATAATCGTTTATGTTGTCGATTCCCACAACTTCAGCACCCGTTTTAAGAAGGCTCTGAACAAGGTGAAAGCCGATGAATCCGGCTGAACCGGTAATTAGAGTTTTCATGATGATATCTTTTGGTGGCAGAGACGCACCATCGTGTGTCTCTACATAAATTTAATGCAACGGAAAAACCTTTTTCTCCGCCAGATATTCAATAATTCGTTCCGTGTTTTGCCCGTCCTCTTCCGGGTTCAGTTTGAGCACTGCATTTTCCGGTACTTCAAATTTTTCATCCACACCCGGCATGTGGCGCAGTTCTCCTTCTTCTGCTAACTGATAAAGTTTTGGCTTGTTATTTTTGCAATAATCCATGCTGGCATCCATGTGGACAAGGTGAAACCGTTCTTCACCTATTACCTGAGCGCATTGCCGGCGAATGTTGTCGGAGGGCGAAATAAACGAGCAGATGGCGATAATGCCCTGGTCGTTCAATAATTTGGCAATGTGTGCCACGCGGCGCAGGTGCTCGGCACGGTCGGTTGGCGAGAAGTCGAGTTCACGCGAAAGTCCCGAACGGATGGTACTTCCATCGAGCAAAACAACTGTGGCTCCCAACTGGAACAACCGTTTTTCGAGGCTGAAGGCCAGGAGGTTTTTACCTGACCCATGCAGGCCGGTAATCCAGATGGTTTCGCCTTTCTGGTTGTATCGTTTCTGGTATTCACTGCCTGAGATTAGCCCGATTCCGCTGTCAATTTTTTCTTTTTCGGTATCGGTAATCCGCGAAGGCAGTTCGTCAGAACTCATTTTGTCGATTATCATTCCCACGGCCACCGTGGTGTTGGTAACCGGGTGAATCAGGATAAATGCCCCTGTATTTTTGTTCTTTTTGTACGGATCGAAAAACAATGTTTTGGCCGTGGTAAAAACTGCCCTGCCAATTTCGTTGAGTTCCAGGTATTCCATTTCCGATTTATCGAGGGTGTTCACATCCACTTTGTAGCGCAACATGTCGATGCGGGCGCGTGTGGTATTGGTATTTTGTTTCAGGAAAAACTGGGTGGAAGTGTCCAACGCTTCTTCGTCCATCCAAACCAGCATCGCTTCAAAATGGCGTTCCATGCGGGGCAGGTTGTCAGGGGCAACCAGCATTTCACCGCGCGAAATATCAATTTCATCTTCTAACTCCAACGTTACCGATTGCGGTGGGAATGCTTTTTCGAGATTTCCATCATAGGTAGGGATGGCTTTCACTTTCGATATTTTTCGTGAGGGGAGCGCCATCACTTTGTCGCCGGGGCGGACAATCCCGGATGCTATTCTGCCCGAGAATCCCCGGAAATCGCGGTCGGGGCGCAGCACGTACTGCACCGGGAAACGGAAATCGTCGTAGTTGCGGTCGCTGCTCACGTGAACACTTTCCAGAAATTCGAGCATGCTTTTGCCGTGATACCAGGGCATTTTGTCAGAAATGTCCACCACGTTGTCGCCTTTCAACGCAGAAAGCGGAATGAAGTTGACATCGGGAATATCCAACTTGGTCACAAATTTTTTGTAGTCGGCACAAATATCGTCGAACACTTTTTGGTTGAAATCCACCAAATCCATTTTGTTCACGGCCAGCACAACATGCTGAATACCGAGCAACGAAGCCAAAAACGTGTGGCGCCGGGTTTGGGTAATCACGCCTTTGGTGGCATCGATGAGGATGATGGCCAGGTTGGCCGTGGAACCACCGGTAATCATGTTTCGGGTGTACTGCTCGTGCCCGGGTGTGTCCGCAATAATGAATTTCCGTTTTGCCGTGGAGAAATAGCGGTAGGCCACGTCGATGGTTATTCCCTGCTCCCGTTCTGCTTTCAGTCCGTCGAGCAGCAGGGCGTAGTCGATGTCTTCGCCGGCATGCCCCATGCGTTTACTGTCGTGTTCCAGTGCCGAAAGCTGGTCTTCGTACAACATTTTACTGTCGAACATCAGGCGGCCGATGAGGGTTGATTTGCCGTCGTCAACGGAGCCGGCGGTTAAAAGACGCAGCAGGTCTTTCTTTTGGTCCTGGTCGAGAAACTGTTTTATGTCTAAGTTGATGTTTTGCATAATATTCTAAGTGCTATGTTTTTTAAGTTTGCCGCGGTCGTTCCTCCCTCGCAAAGTCGTGCCAAGAATTTTGTTTTGTGCAGGGATGTCCGTGCACTATATATTATTCGGTGTAAGATTCCACGAGGCGACGAAGGAGCCGCGGTGGTCTCATGCCCCTTGCACCATTTTCCCTAAAAATACCCCTCTCTTTTCTTTTGCTCCATACTGGCATCCTGGTCAAAATCGATAACGCGGGTGGTGCGTTCCGATTTGGTGACGGTCATCATCTCTTCCACAATTTTTTCAATGGTATCGGCTTCTGATTCCACGGCACCGGTGAGCGGATAGCAGCCGAGGGTGCGGAAGCGTACTTTTCGCATTTGGGCTTTTTCGGCCAGTTCTTTTGGCATGCGGTCGTCGTCCACCATAATCAGGTTGCCGTCCATGTCAACAATGGGCCTCTCTTTGGCAAAATAGAGCGGAACAATGGGGATTTCTTCCAAACGGATATATTGCCAAATGTCGAGTTCAGTCCAGTTACTCAGCGGGAAAACCCGGATGGATTCGCCTTTATGCACGCGGGCATTGTAGATGTTCCAGAGTTCCGGACGCTGGTTTTTCGGATCCCACTGGTGGAAACGGTCGCGGAAGGAGAATATGCGCTCTTTGGCACGCGATTTTTCCTCGTCGCGGCGGGCGCCACCAAAGGCAGCGTCAAATTTGTATTTCGATAACCCTTCGAGCAGAGCCTGTGTTTTCATCACATCGGTGTGCACTTTGCTGCCGTGGGTAAACGGCCCTATTCCTTTTTCGTAGCCTTCTTTATTGTAATGCACAATCAGGTTCCAACCTTTTTCTTTGGCGTACCTGTCGCGGAATTCCACCATTTCGCGAAATTTCCATTTGGAGTCGATGTGCATCAGCGGGAACGGTACTTTCCCCGGGTAAAAAGCTTTCTCGGCCAGGCGCACCATTACCGAAGAGTCTTTCCCAATGGAGTAGAGCATTACCGGGTTTTCGAATTCCGCTGCTACCTCGCGGATAATATGGATGGACTCGGCTTCGAGCTCGCGCAGGTTCGTTAAATTGTATTCCTTCATGAAACTGGTAAAATGTAATTTGTTTTCAACTATTTTATTGAGCAAGCAAAGATAAAACTTTTATTCCAACCCGTATTTTTGGGTAGTGGTGTTCCTTAATTTATTGCAAAGTTTAATTTTCAAAAGTTCCAGAAAAAGGGAATTAACAGCAACGAAAGAACGAAAGCAAGTAAATTAAGCGGAATACCAATTTTCAGGTAATCGGTAAATTTATAATTGCCAATTGCCTGCACAATGAGGTTGGTTTGGTAGCCAATTGGCGTTGAGAAGCTTGCAGATGCTGCTATTGCGATGGCCACAAAAAATGGTTTGGGATCCACATTGAGTTGCTGTGCAGCTGCAAGGGCAATTGGAAAAACCAGTGCTGCCGCTGCATTATTGGTAACTATTTCGGTAAAAATAGTTGTAAGGATATAAACTGCTGCCAATACTCCCATGGGGCCAAACCCACGGGCGAAATTTACAGTGCTTCGGGCCAGTGCTTCGGCAGCTCCTGAATTTTGCATCGATTTGCTAATGGCAAAAGCGCAGGCAATGGTAATCAATACGTCCCAGCTGATGGCTTTGGTGTATTTTTGGTGAGGCATAATTTTCAGCCAGACTAAAAGTACAGCTGCCAGCACCGAAAAGAAAAACATATCGAAAGTGAGGCCTGCCGGTGAATGAAAATGGCGGCCCACTGTTGCGCCAATTATCATCAAAATAAGGATAATGAACGCCAGCCATTTTTTCCAGAAACTTCCGGTTGTGCGGTAATCGCGAATGTAGGAGGTGAGGTAAAATATTTTCGACTCACCCCAGTTCTGAATAAATTTTTCGGTTGTCAGCAAAACCAGGTTGTCGCCCGATTTGAGTTTCAGCTTATCGAGATTTGAAGTAATACGTTCTCCGTTTCGGTGTATGGCCAGCACCACTGCCTGGTAGTGCTCGTAGAAGTTGAATTCGGAAATGGTTTTTCCCACTCCCGGAAAGCGCGGAGAAATTACCGCTTCGTATTGTTTGAGTTTGTTTCTCGGAACATTTTTTATCAGGTCAATTCCTGTGAGTTTTAGGTTGTCGCTGGCCAGTATAAAATTGAGCCGGTCTGATTTTCCGGCCACCAGCATTTTATCGTTGGGCCTGATTTTAAATGTTCCCTTTTTTGTTTCTATGGTATTTCCATCGCGGTTTATGCAAATTACCACCATTTTTTTGAGTTCTTTCATCCGGCCATTTTTAATCTCAAGGCCAATAAAATTGCTGTTTTCAGGAATGGTGATATCGTAATAGTAATCTTTTAAATCGATGGAACTTTTGGAATTAAAAAGAATTTTTTTCCCGGGAAGTAATTTGTTTCCGGCTATGGCCATGTAAATTGTGCCGATAACTGCGATAAAAAGTCCCACTTTACCCAGTTCGAACATGCCAAAACCCTCGTACCCGTTTTCTAAAATTAAACCATGTACAACCAGGTTGGTCGAGGTCCCAATCAATGTGCACATTCCGCCAAGTATTGTGGCATATGAAAGTGGTATCAGGAACTTTTTATAGGAAAGGTTCAGTTTTTCTGACCACTTTTTAATAATTGGGGCAAAAATTATTACCACCGGTGTATTGTTAAGGAAAGCTGACAAAACCGAAACCGGCAGCATAATTCGGGGCAGCAGAAAAACCATTTTTCCTCTTTTGCGCGGCAGGTAGGTTTGTGCCAGCCGGTTGAGCATTCCCGATTGCCTGATGCCTTCACTTACAAGGAAGAGCACTCCAACAGTAATCATCCCTTTGTTGGAAAATCCGGCAATCATTTCCTCGTTGGTAATAATGCCGGTGGCCATTAAAATAACCGAAGCCGAGAAGAATACCAGCCCCGGGCGCATAACCTCTTTTGCCAGCGCTACAATGATTAAAAGAATCACTGCCACCACGATATATCCTTCGAGGGGCATCAAAACAGTAATGGATTTTTAAGGCTATTCATTCGCCAGTTTGCTGCTGTTAGTTCGTTTCAAAACTAAAGATAAAATTGAATTCTTTCAAAAATATTAGTTCTTTTATTAAAGTGGAGTTTGACCCTGATGGCGGCAGTTCGTTTTCAGGGCTCAGCACAACTCAGTTGTTGGCTGTTTCTTATGCTTTTTGTACACAAACTGTTGAAAATGAAGAGGTAAAAGATACGAATACTGATCCCGCCAACGAAATCCAAACGCTTTCAGTCAGCGGAAATGATTTAACTATTTCAGACGGAAATTCGGTTATATTGCCCGGGGGTGAAACAAAATCTGCTGCAGAATATGAAGTGAGCTGGACTATTGGTGAGACGATTATTGAAACCAGTTCGTCCGGCAGTCATTCTCTCACCCAGGGATTTCATCAGCCAAAACTTACAGTTACTTCCGCCGAAATTTTTGCCGACGATTTGAATATTGAAGTGTATCCCAATCCTACATGGGAGTTTGTTACGATTTATTCCGAACGATTTTTGCAAAACGCGGAATATGCATTGTTCAGTTTATCGGGCAAGAAGCTTATGGAAGGCAAAATCATGAACAAGACCACAAAACTCAGTATTGAAAACCGGGCAAGCGGCTCTTATCTTCTGAAATTAACCGGAGAAAACAGCCGTCCGCTGCAAACTTTTAAAATTGTGAAGAGG
This sequence comes from Tangfeifania sp., assembly GCF_055108615.1. Classification (NCBI taxonomy): domain Bacteria; kingdom Pseudomonadati; phylum Bacteroidota; class Bacteroidia; order Marinilabiliales; family Prolixibacteraceae; genus Tangfeifania; species Tangfeifania sp. Next base: position 8,763 of record NZ_JBSQIC010000076.1, read on the forward strand.
TGAAAACTGATATTGGCAGATGAGTTTTTTTTGATGGAATAGAATTGATTACAAATCCGGGGTTCATATCCCTGATTTTTTATCTGATTAATTTCAACTTACAATCTTCAAATACCCTTCGCCTTCTTTAAAAGGCAGTAAAAAACTGAATGAAGTGCCTTTGCCCGGTGTTGTTTCCAACTGAAGTTCCCCGTCTAAGAGCAGCACGTAATGTTGTGCGATGGGCAACCCAAGTCCTGAACCGGAGGTGATGTCGTTGATTTCGTTTTTTACCCGGTAGAAGCGGCTGAAAATATTTTCTTTTTCTTCTTCGGGAATGCCAATGCCGGTATCGGAAACAATAAATTTGACCTGCTCGTTGCGCAGCATTTCGTAACCAATGTAAATTTCGCCTTTTTGGGTGTACTTTATGGCATTGTCAACCAGGATTAGCAGCACTTCGCTCAGCAGGCGCGAATCGGTTATAAAGCCAAAAGCAGGATTGGGAACATCGATATCGAGGTTGAGTTTTACCTGTCGTGAATCAGGGATAAGTGGTTTAAAGCGATTGTATATATCGCGCATCAGGGTATTTACTTTGCAGAATGAAGGTTGTACCTTAACTGCATCCGTTTCAATTTTCGACAGGTGAATGGTGTTGTCAATCATGTTGAGCAGCTGCGTGCCGTTTTGCGAAATGGCATCGGCCAGTTCGGTGCGTTCTGTATTTTCCAGCTCGGTGTCGGCCAGCATTCGTGTAAAATTGGTGATAATGTTCAACGGGGTCCGAATTTCATGCGACAGGTTGGCAAGGAATGCCGATTTTAACCGGTCGGATTCCTCTGCTTTTTTCTTTGCTTTTTCAAGGCTGAATTCGGCATTTTTCCGGCGGGTAATGTCGCGTGCTACCGAAATTACCGAGCGGGCATTCAGTTTGGCCAGCCGCATTTCAAAAAGATAAGTACCATTGGGGGTGTTCAACGAATACTCAATAGTTTCGAGCGAGTTGTTTTTTAGCGTGGTTTGAATGCAGCCGTATATTTTTTCGGCCATGTTTTTCGGGAACCCCACATCGTAAATGGTGCTGCCCACAATATTTACGTCTTCAATTTTAAACAAGTCACTCTCTTTTATTACAAAATCTTCGTAAGTACCATCTTTCCCAATAACAAAAAACATATCGGGGATAGCTTCCAGCAGTACTTTGTATCTTTTCCGGCTGCTTTCCAGCTCGGCAATTTTTTTCTTCGCTTTGGTAATATCTTCAAAAAGAATATAAAACTTGTTGTATTCCGGTTTTAACACGTGGATTTTATACCAGCTTTCCAGTTTTTTGGAATGAAATTCATGCGTTTTGTGGTTTTCAAAAAGCAGGGTCTTATTCAGGTCGAAATGGTCGTCATGAAAGATGAGGTCGAAAATATAGCTGGCTTCCTGGTCTTTTACTTCATGAAGATTAATTTTAAAAGTGGATTCAAAAGCAATATTTACCCTTTCAATCCGGAACCTTTCAATATTTCCCTGTTCATCTCTTTCGGCCTTAATTTGTGCCACGGAAAGGCCGGTGTTCTGAATAACTTTTGAAATTCCCTGGGTAGTTGTCGCCAGCCTTGCGTTGAGCCCCGAAACAGTTTTTTTGTATTTGGCGCGTAATGTAAACACTCCGGCATTTATTAGTATAAACATCAGCATCGGATGAGGCACCAGTAATCCCGGGGTAAAGAACGAATCAAAAAACAGGTTTGCTTTATGTAAATGAAAGCCAATAGCAAAAAGCGAAATTATCCAGTACAGAATTAATTTGGAGTCGGAATCTGAGAAGTAAAATAGAAAAAATGCACCGGCCAGCAGCCATGCAACCGAGAGGTAAACGGTTTCGTTTAATGGGGCATGGTTGTAAAAATCGGAAATGAAATAGGCATAAACAAAAACCGGAACGGTAAATAATGTGTTGAGCGTGCAGTTCAACCTGTTGTTAAGCAAACACGTTAAGGCCAGAAATGCCAAAAGGACCAGCCCGATATCGCACAGATGACAGGGGTTGGTATCCAGCCTGAAAAAATTAAATGCCAGGTTTCCAAGCGTGGCAACCTGAATCAACGCCAGCGTTACCAGCAGTTCAAAAAACCGTTTCTTTTCCTGCGGTGGATTATTTGTCCACAGTTTTTCTGTAATGATATGGTATAAAGGTTTGTTCAATGCCATAAAAATAAAGATAATGGCCAAAAATCAGCGAACTTTTTTTATTAAATTCAACTGGATTGTAACCTCTTCGGTTTGAATTTCAAAATATGACTTTTGCTTTGTTTTAATCTATCCGTTAATAATACCCTAATTATAAATAATTTATTTGACAGTAAAAATTAAAGTCCCTGATTTTTGTTATGATTTTGAAAATCTCGATTCTTTAATTTTGTATAAAAATAAAAAACATAAAAATAAAAAACATAATAATAAAAAATACAAATACTATGTCAAAAGGATTTTTTAATGTACCCGAAGCAAAAAACGAACCGGTAAAGAGCTATGCTCCCGGGAGCCCGGAGAGGGCAGAAGTAAAACAAATGCTCCAGGAATTGCGTTCGCAGGAGATTGAATTGCCCATGGTTATTGGAGGCAAAGATGTTTATACCGATCGCAAAGTGCGCATGGTGCCACCTCACGACTTAAAACATACCCTGGGGCACTACAACCAGGGCGATTCAAGCCATGTGGAAATGGCAATTGATGCTGCACTCGAAGCCCGCGAAGAATGGGCAAACATGTCGTGGCAGCACCGTGCTTCCATTTTTCTGAAAGCGGCCGATTTAATTTCGGGGCCGTACCGCGCACGAATTAACGCAGCCACAATGCTGGGGCAATCAAAAAATGTGTACCAGGCCGAAATTGAAGCTGCCTGCGAACTGTCAGATTTTTTACGTTTTGGTGTAAAAGCCATGACTGACATATACAAAATGCAGCCCAGCTCGGTTCGTGGTGTTTGGAACTACAACGAGTTCCGCCCGCTCGAAGGATTTATTTTCGCCTTAACTCCTTTCAACTTTACAGCTATTGCCGGTAACCTGCCTGCTGCACCCGCCATGATGGGCAACGTGGTGGTTTGGAAACCTTCAAAAACTGCGGTTTACCCTGCCGGTGTGGTGATGGAAGTATTTCGCGAAGCCGGGGTTCCCGATGGTGTAATTAACCTGGTTTATGCTTCAGGACCGATAGTTGCCGATGTGGTGCTGACGCATTCCGATTTTGCCGGAATTCACTTTACCGGCTCAACTGAAGTTTTCCAGGGAATTTGGAAAACAATTGGCGACAATATTTACAAGTATAAAACGTACCCGCGCATTGTTGGTGAAACCGGTGGTAAAGATTACATTTTTGCCGATAACACGGTGAAAACACCTGAGCTGGTAACTGCCATGATCCGCGGAGCTTATGAATACCAGGGGCAAAAATGCTCGGCAGCATCGCGAGTTTATATTCCAAAAAGCATTTGGCCCGATGTGAAAAAGAAACTGGGTGAAGACCTTAAAACAGTGAAAATAGGGCCGGCAGAAGATTTTACCAACTTTGTGAATGCCGTTATCGACGAGGCTTCGTTTGATAAGCTGAAAGGCTACATCGACAGGGCCCGCGACGATAAAGATGCGGAAGTTCTGTTTGGCGGAAAGTGTGATAAGTCGAAAGGTTATTTCATAGAGCCTACGGTTATCCAGGCTAAAAAACCTGATTATGTGACCATGCGGGAAGAACTCTTCGGACCGGTTTTAACCATTTATGTGTACGAAGATGACAAAATGGACGAGACACTCGATATTCTCGACAAAACTTCAATGTATGGATTAACAGGTGCCATTTTTTCACAAAATCGTTACAACATCGAGAAAATGACAAAACGGCTGACCAACACGGCAGGTAATTTTTATATTAACGATAAGCCTACCGGTGCAATAGTTGGCCAGCAACCGTTTGGCGGAGCACGTGGTTCGGGTACCAACGATAAAGCAGGTACGTTGTTTAATTTACTGCGCTGGACTTCAATCCGCAGCATTAAGGAAAACCTTGTGCCACCAACAAATTACATGTATCCGAACTTCCTGCCGGACGAAGATTAAAAATTTAAACTATAATTTGTTCATAAAAAAGGGATTGAATTTTTTCATTCCCTTTTTTTTAACCCATTAATGTGTTATTTTTGAACCAAATAAAAATGGGCATGGACAATAACAAAACGGGAAAAAAGAAATGGCTGCGGGTGTTGGGCAATAAGTATTTCATTGCCACGGTGTTGTTTCTGGCATGGTTTCTTTTTTTTGACGAAAACAGTTTTGTGGCCAACCTGGAAAACAAGCAACGCCTGAACGAACTCGTTCAGCAAAAAGAGTATTATAACGAAAAAATTGCCTCCGATAAACAAAAGCTGGAAGAGCTGAATGCCGGCCAAAAAGAATTGGAGAAATTTGCCCGCGAACAATATTTCATGTCGAAACCCGACGAGGATGTTTTCATTGTAATTGAGGAAGAATAATTCACCGGAAAAAATCGCACAATTTTTGTAATGCTTTCAACAACTGTTTGACAGAAAGTTGTTTTTTATTATATTGCCATTAGTATGAATGACAATTTAGACATATTCAGAATTAAAACAAACGATGTTGCACCCAGGAAAGGGCGCATTTTAATTGCAGAGCCGTTTTTGCCGGGTAGTTATTTTAACCGCTCGGTAATTTTCCTTGTGGCTTACAGTAGTAAGGGCGCAGTTGGTTTTATATTGAACAAAAAAGTAGATGTTGCCATTCATGACATTTTGCCCGGGTTCCCCCAATTTGATGTGGATGTGTACATGGGCGGACCGGTGGCTACCGACTCCATTTATTTTATTCATAAATTAGGAGAAAAATTACCAGGAAGTATTCATGTTTTGGGCGATTTGTATTGGGGAGGCGATTTTGAAGTGTTGAAACAACTGGTAAAAAACGGTTCGCTAAACCCTGCTGATATCCGCTTTTTTGTGGGATATTCCGGTTGGGATTCCGGTCAGTTGGAACAGGAAATAAAAGAAGATTCGTGGCTGGTAAACGATGTGGATGAAAAAATGGTGATGAGCAATCTGGACCAGGCATCGTGGGGCGAATTTGTGAAAAAAGTGGGGCAACGCTACACAATATGGGAAAATTTTCCCGAAAACCCGGCCATGAATTAATTGCAGAAACAATCGTATAAAATTAATTCAACGCTTTCTTTTTTAGATTTTCACTCAGATTTTTGTGAATTCGTTCCGAAATGAAATGCAGGAAGCGTTTGTTTTCAACACCTAAAACCCACTGTACACCCGTCAGTTCAGAAGCAATGAAAATTTCATCCATCTTTTTCAAATCGGTTTTTTTTACAACCGAGGTTTCATTTGTTTTTAATCCAATTTTACGTGCCGAATCGAGAATCATTGGGCGGAGAGTATCGTTGTAGCAACCTGAATTTAACGGAGGTGTGATTATTTCATTTTTTTGAATGAGGAAAATATTCGCACCTGCACACTCACACACTTCATTTTTTTCGTTCATAAAAACCGAATTATGAAAATGGGTGTTTCGGAGCTCGGAAATTGTTGTTTCCCAAAGTGGTTTGCTGAAAAAGGCAAAAGGATTAAAGTTGTTTCCGGAAACCTTTTTTTGGTTTGAAAAAGTTAGCAGGATACCTTCTTCTGAAAAAGGGAATTCAAACTCGGTAAAAGGCTGGCTGGTAACAACGAAACCGGTTTTGTTTTTTGTTTGAAACAGATGAAAAGTAACGTGTCCGGAGCGGTAAAATTTGTTTTTGTTCAGCATGCGTTTGGTTATCCTGAAAAGTTCCCTCCGGTTTTCAAATTCCAGGGGTAAGTTCATTTTCATTGCTGCAGCCTGCTGTGCCAGCAACTCAATGTTTTCTGAAAAAAGCGGGATTCCGCCATATCCAAACCATATTTTTTGTGAAAGAATGTACGGCTCGTCAATAATGAATTCCGAGAGGTTGGTTTCTTTTGTTTTTACAATTTTCCCGTTAACAATTAAAAAATCCATTTTTACAGAAAAGAGAACAGTTGATCGATAAAATCAGAAAATAAAGAAGGTTTCAGCAGTAAAGGAAAAATGAACCCGAAAACAGCACCCAAAAAGTGGGCATCGTGTGCCACGTTGTCAGCTTGTTTTTTACCCATCTGGTACGAATAAATGAGGTAACCCACAGCAAAAAGAATTCCCGGGATTGGAATAATTGCAAACAGGTAAATCATTCGGAGCGGTTCAAGAAAAATAAAAGCAAAAAGCACTGCCGAAACTGCGCCCGATGCCCCCACCGCGTTGTAGTAATAATCGTTTTTATGTTTTATCAGGCTCCAGATGTTGGAGGCCAGTATTCCCCCCAGATAAAGAATTAAAAAATACAAAACAGCCCGGTTGCCAAAGTGGTATTCAAAATAGTTTTCTACACTACGCCCGAAAAAATACAAAACGAACATGTTCACAAACAAATGCGTCCAGCTCACATGAATAAAGGCATGTGAAACCAGCCGGTAATATTGTTTTTGGTGCGAAACCCTTGCAGCATTGAACTGCAGTTTTTCCATCAGCGAATTATTCTGAAAGGCCATAAACGACACCACCGCCGTTATTCCAATTATGAGTAATGTTATCATTTAGTGCAGTATTTTATAAATCATTTCTTTTTGCAACTCGGAGGTATCGGTTAAGCCCGAAACGCCCATTCCTTTACTTTTCATATCGTATTCGCGCAAAATACCAATTATTTCGTACAGTTTGGCAGGGTTATATTTTTTTGATGCGGCAATAATTTTCCGGATGTAAAACGGATGGCCTCCCAACTGGGCAACGGCATTTCTTTCCGATTTATCTTTTAGAAAATGGTACGCAAATATTTTTGAAAAGTAGGAAAACAGGGTGGAAGTGGTTTTCTGAATTGGGTGTTGCTGGGGGTTGGCACCAAAATAGTGAATAATCTGGTTGGCTTTAAAAACGTTTCTGCTCCCGAGGGCATCCTGCAACTCAAAAAGGTTGAAATCTTTGCTCAACCCAATGTTTTTTTCGATGTGGGCGGGGGTGATGTGATTGGTATCTTTTACGGCAATTATAAGCTTGTTGAGTTCGTTGGCCACTTTGCTCAAATCGGTTCCGAGATATGCCGTTAAAATTTGTGCTGCCTGCGGTTCAATTGTAAAGTCGTGTTTTTTCAGGTACTTGTCAATCCACGCGGGTACCTGGTTCTCGTAGATTTTTTTGGTGGTGAGAATTACTCCGTTCTTTTTTATCGCTTTCACCAGTTTGGTTCGCGCATCGAGCGTTTTGTATTTGTAGTTTAATACCAGAATTGTTGAAGCCATGGGTTTTTCGGCATAATTCCCCAGGGCTTCAATTTTTTTCATGCTTTGGGCTTCTTTAACAATAATCACTTGTCTGTCGGCCATCATGGGAAAACGGAGGGCACTTTCGGCAATGTTTTGTGGTTCGGAATCTTTCCCGTAAAAAATGCTTTGGTTAAATCCTTTTTCGGCATCGGTTAACACATTTTTTTCAATGTAATTCGAAACCTGATCGATAAAATAAGGTTCTTCGCCCTGTAGCAGGTAAATGGGATGATAAATTTTCTTTTTCAGGTTCTCTAAAATGGTTTCAAAATCCATATTAAAATCTTAAATGTTTCACAGATAGGCCGTTGTTTTTTATTTCGAGCAGTGCATCGATTCCAGCCTGAATATGCATATCGATATATTCGAGGGTTACCAGTTTGTCGCTTTGGCTTGTTTTAACCCCTGCCGAAATCATGGGCTGATCGGAAACCAGCAAGAGTGCACCTGTGGGAATTTTATTGGCGAACCCCACGGTGAAAAGCGTGGCTGTTTCCATGTCAATGGCCATTGCCCGGGTTTTTGTCAGGTGCTTTTTAAATTTTTCATCATATTCCCAAACCCTGCGGTTCATAGTATAAACTACTCCTGTCCAGTAGTCAATTCCCGATTCGCGCAAAATATGCGAAACGGCACGCTGAATATTAAAGGCAGGCAGTGCCGGCACCTCGGGCGGAAGGTAATCAGCCGAAGTCCCTTCGTTGCGAATGGCAGCAATGGGCAGAATGAGGTCGCCCAGTTTGTTTTTCTTTTTCAAACCGCCGCATTTCCCCAGAAATAAAACTCCCCTGGGGTTTATGGCCCCCAGTAAATCCATAACCGTTGCAGCATTGGGACTACCCATGCCAAAGTTGATGATGCTGATTCCTTCGGCAGTGGCATTGGGCATATTTTTGTCACTGCCAACAACCGGTACCTCGAAACGCAGCGCAAATTTCTCCACGTAATTCATAAAGTTGGTAAGCAAAATAAACTCCCCAAAATCATCCAGGTTTTTCCCCGTGTAGCGCGGCAACCAGTTTTCAACAATTTCTTTTTTCGTTTTCATTAATTAAAATTACAGAAGAATGGTTTAATTTGTTCAAAAAACAACAGGCTTTCGCAAAAGTACATTTTTACATTTGGCCAAACAATAATTGGATGCAAGTAATAATTTTTTGAAATGCAAAAACTGAATTTACCCGAAAACAATTTCAGGTTTAAAACAGAAGCAGGTAAGAAATTTATATTTGATGAGGTGCGGAAAAAGGTTGTTTCGCTAACGTCCGAGGAGTGGGTGCGTCAGAATTTTATTCAGTATCTTATCCGGCAGAAAAAATATCCTCAATCGCTGATGGCTGTTGAAAAACAAATAACCATGAACCGGAAACTGTTCAGGTTCGATTTGTTGATTTACCGCCGATCGGGGCAGCCGTTTTTGGTGGCCGAATTTAAAGCACCGGGCGTAAAAATAAACCAGGAGACCTTTGATCAGGTTGTGCGTTACAATATGGCTTTAAAAGTTGAGTTGGTGGTTGTTTCCAACGGCTTGCAGCATTTTGTTTGTGCCATCGATTATGAAAATGGCAGCTATTCGTTTTTAAAGGAGGTGCCTGAATTCAGTAAATAAAACAAGGGGTTGCAACCCCTTGTTTTATTTAGCACTGTGGTTTGTTTTATTTTTTTGAATCCCCGTTGCATGCAAATTGTTTGAGCATATCGCGCACTTCCAAGAAGTTTTCTACTTTAAAACCTGCTACCGTTTTGGCCAGTCCCACTTTTATGGTTATGGCATCGTCGGGTAGTTCAGAGAAGAGGAATTCATCAGTCCAATCGTCGCCAATGGCAACAATTTTATCGGCGGGTTGGGTATCGAGCACTTTTTGGGCAGCCCGTCCTTTATTGATTCCCCGGTTTT
>NZ_JBSQIC010000077.1:0-17954 GCF_055108615.1 Tangfeifania sp.
GATCAGTGATCGGTGATCAGTTGGCAGTGAAGAGAGAAGGGAAGAAGTGATCAGTGATCGGTGATCAGTTGGCAGTGAAGAGAGAGTGTTGAATAAAATATGGTAATGGAGAGTTTTCGACCCTGAAAGGATCAGATTATAATAGCCCGGGGTAAAGCGAGGAATTAACAAACAACCTTCCCTTTTGTCTGTTGGATTATTCAGAACATAAAAATTTCAGCAATGAAAGATCCACAAAACGAGTTTTACAGTTCCATATCAAGCTACTATTCCGAAATATTTCCGTATAAACCGGCCCAGTTGCAATTTGTAAAAAAACAGCTGGGGCAGATTAAAGGAGCCAAAATCCTGGATATTGGATGTGCTACCGGAGAACTTTCTTATCACCTGGCAGAACAAGGAGCTGAAGTTACCGGAATCGATCTGAATCCGGATTTAATTGCGCAGGCAAAAAAATCAAAAAAGTATCCCGGCCTGCATTTTCAGGAGGGAAACATGCTGAAGCTGACTACCGATTTTCCACCCGAATCGTTTGATGCAGTGCTCTGTTTTGGCAATACTTTGGTGCATCTGCTTTCAGTTGAACGCATTCGGGAAATGCTGGAAGGAACCAATCGTATTTTAAAACCGGACGGAAAGTTTTTATTACAAATCTTGAATTATAACTACATTCTGGATGAACAGGTGACTGAATTGCCACTGATCGAAACTGACAACATCCGGTTCGTTAGAAACTACCATTTTGAAAAAAATAGTCCTGTTATCACATTTCATACCGAACTTGATTTGAAAAATGAAGGCAGGTCAGTAAAGAATGAAACGCCGCTTCTGGCCTTGCGCAGCGAAGAACTGAAACGATTACTCGGCCATGCCGGATTCAAAAACATTGAGCTTTTTGCCAATTTTAAAGAAGAATCGTTCGGGGGCGAGCATTTGCCGCTGGTAGTTCGTTGCGGGAAAGATTAATACGATAACTGAATCGCATAATAGTCAGCGGTTCGGAAACCGCTGCTCCCGTTATTTTCTGAAATCCGATGGACTCATGCCGGTTTTCTGTTTAAAAAAGCGGCTGAAATAGTAGATTGAATCAAATCCGAGTTGAAAACTGATCTCTTTAATGTTTTGGTCAGTGGTTAACAGAAGCTCGCGTGCCCGCATAATTTTTAGCTGCAAAAAATACTGGCGCGGCGAAATGCCGGTAAAATTCTTAAACATCCGGCGAAAATAGGAGTAGCCGATGTTATTGTTTGCAGCGAATTGCTCGAGGTCAAAATTTTTATCCACTTCATTGCGCATTTCAAACCGGGCTTTTTCAATTATTCCGGCAATCTCTTTCCCCGAAAATTCTTTTTGTTTTTGAAACGAAACCAAAGTTCCTAATAGTTTTACTACCAGTCCGGAAGCGATTTGCTGAAATCCGGGTGGTTCTGTTTTTACGAGTTCAAAAATCCGGAGAAATGCATCCAGGATTTCTTCGTGAATACCGGTTGAAATAACCGGATTTTCAGGATCGAACAGGTTGTGGGCGAGAAAAAAACCGACTGCCGGACCGCTAAAACCGATGTAATTTTCAGTCCAGCCCGTTTTGCTGTGTGGTTTATACCGGTGCCATTCCCCGGGAAAAGTGACCATTAAATCCCCTTTTTTTAAATCAAATTTACCATGATTGTTTTCCAGTATTCCGTTCCCCTCAGTAATGTAATTCACTTGGTATTCCTGCAAAACACGCCCGTTTTCCCAGGTGAAAAAATACCCTCCCGGATGAGTGGGAGAAGGATATTCCGTTCCCGGTGGAATCTTCAGCAAACCGGCCGAGGTGAGGTAAGCGCCCCAGTTTTTATCTTCACGACTGCTGGTCAGGTATTTTATGAAATCTTTCATGTTAGTGTCAAAAAATACAAATGATAAGTCAAAAAATGTATTTCATGGCGTTAAAATAATGGATAATTTTAACATTCAGTAAAATATCTATGAATCATAAATTATAAATATGGAACGGGTAGCGTTTAAGATGCACCTCAAAAAAGGAATGCGGGAAGAATACAAAAATCGGCACGACGCGATTTGGCCTGAGTTGAAACGGTTACTGAAAGATGCAGGAATCAGCGAATATTCCATTTTCCTGGATGAGGAAACCGATACGCTTTTTGCATTTCAAAAAGTAACGGAAGGAAGCGGTTCTCAGGATTTGGGGCAAAATGAAATCGTGCAGAAATGGTGGAAATATATGGCAGATATCATGAAAACAAATCCGGATAACTCTCCGGTATCCGTACCTTTGCAAAAGGTTTTTTATATGGAATAATATAGTTTTAACTAAAACAATACAAATTATGAAAAGAATAATTCATTGGGTAAAATTATTAACTGTTGTTTTTTTGTTCAGCAGTTTAACAGTTTCTGCCGCTGAAAAAATTTTGGCAGAAGAATTAGTTTGTGAATACCACACCAACCCGGTTGGTATCGATGTTCAAAAACCGCGATTAAGCTGGAAGATTTTTTCTGATCAACAGGATGTCCTTCAAACAGCTTACGAAATCAGAGTTGCTGATTCTCCAGCAAACCTGAAAAGGAAAAACCGCTTGATTTGGAGTTCGGGAAAAGTGAATAGCGATCAGTCGGTAAATGTGGAATACCAGGGCCCTGAACTTGAACCAATGCAGCGTGTTTACTGGCAGGTGCGCATTTGGGACAACCAAAACAAAGCCACAAAATGGAGCGAACCTGCTTTCTGGGAAATGGGGCTCACCCGACCTGAACTTTGGACCGCTTCGTGGATTACCATGGAAAACGAGAAAGAAGGTGAAGGCTCGAAACCCAGCCACTTTTTGCGAAAAGAATTTTCCACTTCAAAAAAAGTTGAATCCGCCAGGGTTTATGTTTCTGCACTCGGTTTATATGAACTTTATCTGAATGGTAAAAAAGTGGGCGACGAATTGTTTACGCCCGGCTGGACCAGTTATAACAACCGCATTCAGTACCAGACCTACGATGTTACATCTATGTTGCAGGAAAATAATGCATTGGGTGCTATTTTGGGCGACGGCTGGTACCGCGGGAATATCGGATTCAGAAATCAGCGCAATTATTACGGCGACCAGCTTGCGTTGATTGCCCAACTTCATATTACATATTCTGATGGCTCAACCGAAACAATCGGAACAGACGAAAGCTGGAACGCAACCACCGGGCCAATCATTTTTTCCGATATATACAATGGCGAAACCTACGATGCCCGCCTGGAAATGCCAGGCTGGGCAACTGCCGGGTTTAACGATAATAACTGGGGAACTGTAGCAAAACTGAATCATCCGAAAGATATTCTGATTGCGCCCCAGGGAGTGCCGGTTAAAGCCGTGGAAGAAATTTCACCCATCGAAATTATTACCACGCCCAAAGGCGAAACCGTTTTCGATATGGGCCAGAATATGGTTGGCTGGGTGCGGTTAAAAGTTAAAGGTAACCGAGGCCACAAGGTTACGTTAAAGTTTGCCGAAGTTCTGGACAAGGAGGGCAATTTTTACACTGAGAACCTGCGTGCCGCCAAAGCAACCGATGTGTATATTTTGAAAGGGGAAGGAGAAGAAATTTATGAGCCCCGTTTTACATTTCATGGTTTCAGGTTTGTGAAAATTGAAGGTTTCCCCGGAACCCCACAGTTGGATAACATTACCGGAGTTGTTATTCATTCTGATATGGAACCAACCGGAACTTTTGCCTGCTCCGATCCGCTGATTAATCAATTGCAGCATAATATTCAGTGGGGGCAGAAAGGAAATTTCCTGGACGTGCCAACCGATTGTCCGCAACGCGACGAGCGGCTGGGCTGGACAGGCGATGCCCAGGTGTTTGCACCCACTGCAGCTTTCAACTTTAATGTAGCTCCGTTTTATACCAAATGGATGAAAGACGTGGCTGCCGACCAGCTTCCCAACGGTAAGGTTCCGCATGTAATTCCCGATGTGCTGAATGGAGCTGGTGGCTCTACCGCCTGGGCCGATGCGGCCATAATTGTTCCATGGCAAACTTACCTTGCTTATGGCGATAAACGAATTCTGGAAGAACAGTACCCCAGCATGAAAGCCTGGGTAGAATACATGAAAAACAGGGCCGGCGAAGATTACCTCTGGATTGGCGACACCCATTACGGCGATTGGCTGGCTTTTGCAACCACCCGCTCCGATTATCCCGGTGCAACTACCGAAAAAGATTTGATTGCAACCGCTTATTTTTCCTATTCAAGCGGATTGCTGGCGAAAATTGCAAAGGTTTTAGGAAAAACAAACGATGCTGAAAAATATTCAACCCTTTCTGAAAAAGTAAAAAAAGCATTTGTAAATGAATTTGTTACTCCTGCCGGAAGATTGGTTTCGCATACACAAACGGCCTATTCGCTGGCATTGGCATTCAATCTCCTTCCCGAAAATCTTGTCCCCAGGGCTGCAGAATACCTGGCTGGTGATGTGAATAAATTCAAACATCTTACCACCGGTTTTGTGGGAACTCCGTTGCTTTGTAAAACGCTCTCCGATCACGGATATGAAGATTTGGCATTTATGCTGCTGAACCGGAAAGAATATCCGTCGTGGCTTTACCCTGTAACCCAGGGAGCAACAACCATTTGGGAACGCTGGGACGGTCAGAAACCGGATGGTACTTTCCAAAATGCAGGAATGAACAGTTTTAACCATTACGCTTATGGGGCCATTGGTGAGTGGTTATACAACTACGTGGCCGGAATTCAAATCGATCCGGAAAATCCCGGGTACAAACATTTTTTCCTTGCACCGCATCCCGGAGGTGGCCTCACTTATGCCAAAGCGGTTTATAAATCAATGTACGGAGAAATAAAATCAGACTGGAAAATTGAAGGAAACCAGATGATTTATGATGTGACCATTCCGGCAAACACTTCAGCAACCATTACACTTCCGTCAGCCTCACCGGATGAGGTTTTAAGGAATGATGAACCCTTAAAGAGTGTTTCGGAAAATTTCCGGCAAAATGAAGGAAATGTAACACTGGAACTGGGCTCGGGTGAATACAGGTTCAGTTACCCGTTGTAAAACAAGAAGAATAAAAAGTATGAATACAAATAGAATTGAAAAAGCTTACGAACTGGCTAAAGAACAGTATGCTGATTTGGGTTTGGATACCGATGCAGCGCTGGAAAAAATGAAGGAAGTGGTGATTAGTTTGCACTGCTGGCAAACCGATGATGTGGGCGGATTTGAAACACCTGATGCAGCACTTTCAGGAGGCGGAATTCAGGCCACCGGGAATTACCCCGGGAAAGCCACTTCCATTGAACAAATGCGGCAGGATTTGGAAAAAGTGATGCAACTGCTTCCCGGCAAGCAGCGGTTGAACCTTCATGCCATGTATGGCGAATTTTTCGGAAAGAAGGTGGACCGCGATGAAATTTCGGTGAAAAATTTCCAGGGATGGATTGACTGGGCCAAAGAACAAAAAACCGGGCTTGACTTTAACGGCACCTATTTTTCGCACCCCAAAGCCGACAGTGGTTTTACGCTTTCGTCGAAAGATGAAGGCATCCGCCGGTTTTGGGTGGAACACATGAAACGCTGCCGCGAAATTGGTGCCGAAATGGGCAAACAACTGGGAACGCCCTGTGTGCACAACACCTGGATTCCGGACGGTATGAAAGATGTGCCTGTCGACCGGAACGGCTACCGCACTTTGCTGAAGCAGTCGCTCGACGAAGGTTACGAAGAAGAAGTTTCTAAGGATTATTTAAAAGATGCGGTTGAGAGTAAATTGTTCGGGATTGGCGCTGAGTCGATGACCGTTGGCTCGCACGATTTTTACCTGGGCTACGCCATTAAAAACAATAAGCTGATTTGCCTCGATAACGGCCACTTCCATCCTACTGAACAGGTGGGCGATAAGATTTCGGCCTGTCTGCAGTTTGTGGATGAAGCGCTGCTGCACGTCACCCGCCCGGTGCGCTGGGATTCGGACCACGTAGTGACACTGAATGAAGATGTAAAACTGATTGCTTCCGAAATTGCCCGCAACAATTTTTTCAGCCGGGTAAATGTGGGCCTCGATTTTTTCGATGCGTCCATTAACCGGATTGGCGCTTATGTGACCGGAACACGGGCAGCGCAAAAAGCATTTTTAATTGCCTTGCTAGAACCCACCAAAAAACTGCTGGAATGGGAAGAAAATGAGAACTATTTTGAACGGTTGGCAATGCTTGAAGAATTAAAAACAAAACCATTTGGCGCAGTTTGGGATTATTATTGTTTGCTGAATGACGTTCCTGCCGGGGAAAACTACATTCAGGAAGTGCAGCAATACGAGAAAGCAGTGTTGAGTAATAGGTAAATGACCGGGATCGGCGGATTCCGATCCGCCGAATAAAGAAGCGAATTCAATTCGCATTCTCCGCACGCCGGGATTTAAACCTTCAGGGTTTCCGAAAACCTTGAAGGTTTTTTTTCTTCCAGAGTGTATCTGACTTAAAATTATTTCATGGAAAGTCGAGTCTGTGCCGGAAAAGGAACTGTTCTTTTTTTCAGAGAACGGTTCCCTCTGGTCCTGATGGAGATCGGCGATTTAATACCGCCGTAAAATGAGACGATAGAAAATCATGTCTTCCTATTTCCGGTACACTTTCCACCAGATGAAAAAACCGCTCACCAAAACCATAATCAGGCAGAGCCCTGCAAGCGGAACATATAAAATGTAAAACGGACCGAGCAGGTTTTCAAAAATACGACCGGTATGAATTTCCAGTGACACATTCCACAATGACATAGGAGAAGCTTCCATGATTTCTTCAGGCATTTCAGGAAACGGTTTGTCTGAAAGCGGAAGTGCGCCGCTGTTGTAATCGAACCACCAGGTGTTTTTGCCGGCTTCAACCAGTCCGGCTGCCATGTTGGCGCCAATCGGATTTTGAATTCCTTCGGGTGGCGCATACGGTTTCCCGGTAAAAAAATCATAAACCCCGCCGGTTTTTACATCCCACAAAAACATGCCATTAAACGAACCGGCGAGGTATTTCATTTCGCCAAGCGGTTTGAAAACGTTGAGCCCCATTACACTCACGGGAGGTTGGTACCTGAATGGCTGCAGTTTTTTTGTCAGTGATTCTTCAGCGCTGTAAAATCCGTCGGAGGTAGAAAAAATATAGCGTTGCATATTTTTATCCCACTGAACGCGACGCAGTTTGTCGAACCACGGATTGGGGCTGTCGAGGTGCGTGCCTGGAATAATTCCCACTTGTTTGTTAACAATGGCAATCAGCAGCGGCGGACGAAGGTGTATTCCGGCAAGCGTGTTAATCAGCAGGAATGCCGCAAACATATAGCCAACAACATTGTGCCAGTGCAGGTTTGTTTTGGTGGCTTTCGCCAGCGGCCGGACTGGTTTTTTCTTTCGCTTTCTGCGTTTTATCCATTTTGGAAAGAAGAAATGCAGCAACCCTGTAATTGACAGAAAAATGGTTACGATTCCAAGCAAATCTACCACCAGCTTGCCAGTCAATCCGAAAAGTTCGCCACTGTGCAATTCCCAAAGAGTGTTGAACAAACCGGTTTTTCGTTCGTAATTGACAGGTTCCGGAAGTTGAATTTTTTCAAAATTATTGCCGTCGGCAGTTTTTAGCAGGTAGTGGCGCGAAAGCACCAGCAACGTATCATCTTTCAATGCCAAATCCGCAATGCGTTCCTTTTCCAGTTTTAAATCTACTTTTGTCCATTTGCCGGAATTTGCCGATCGTTTGTAAAGGCCCATGTGTGTGCCGGCAAACAATTCATTCCCCAATTTTTTAACGGAGTAGATTTTCCGGTTGTCGATTTCAGTGGTGTATACAATAATAACAGGGCAATAATAAAAAGCCCGGGTTTTATTTTATTCATCGTCCTTTTTTTTGTTCTTGTTAACGTCTTAATTCCCCGGCCGATGGCCAGGAAGCTTCTCTCTGGGCTGCAATTTGTTCCCATTGTGGCACAATGGTATTCAGGAATTCCTCTTTTTCCTCGCGGAGTTCTTCCATAGGCAAACCCACAAATTCCTGTGCTTTTGCTTTGGTTGAAATATCGGGGTAAGGAATTTTTTTATTGTGTCCCAGTTCAGCCAAAACACGCGCCAGTTCAACACGGGCATCCTGGGCCATGGCAATTCCACTGGAGATTGTGCGGCTGATTTCCACCGGCGAGTGGAACGACGCACCATGACTTGCTGCGGCATAATCCCAGCGCCATTGTGCTCCCCTGATATTGTGAAGGACACTGTCCATCTGAATTTCGGTAGCACCCAAATCCCATGCTTTTTTTGCTTCAACATGTGCTCTCACAAGCAGTTTTTCCAGTTTTATCCGGCCTTCCATAATCATATCCTGGCGCTGGTAAACATCCTGAACCAGTTTCTTCGCTTCCTCGCGGTGGCAAACCTGGCAGGAGTTGGCAATGTTATTCAGTGGCGACTGCATTTTATGGTCAGTAAACTTCTGGCCGCCCTCGCTCATGTAGGGCATGTGGCAATCGGCGCATGAAACGCCACGTTTTGCATGAATTCCGGTCATGTAAACTTCGTAACCCGGGTGCTGAGCTTTCAGCATGGGCGTTTTACTCATTTGGTGTGTCCAGTCGCTAAATTCCATATCGTCATAATATTCCTGCATGGCTTCAGCGGTAAATCCGTTGTCCCACGGAAAAGTTAAATATTGTGCGCCTTCAACTTTTTCTTTGTTGAAATGGTATTCCACATGGCATTGTGCACACACCAGGCTGCGCATTTCCTGGTAGCTTGCTTTTGAAATGTCACGTCCGCGGCGCTCAAAAGCTTCAATGAGTGCCGGGCGCGAAATCCGCAGGTTCATGGTTTCATTGTCGTGGCAATCGGCACAACCAATTGGGTTGACAATTTCCGGACCGAGGCGTGCCCATTTCCCGGTATAAAACTGTGCAGGACCAATTTCCTCCATAATCCGCGGAACATCCGGGCTTTTACAAGTCCAGCAGGTTGTGGGCATCGGGCCTTCATCGGGTTCCATCGGGGCACCTGTTCGCAATGTTTCACGCACATCTTCTATGGCATAATAATGTCCGCGAGCCTGTGTATAATCTTTCGAAAATCCATAACCGGCCCAAAGTACCACCATTCGCGGGCTGCGCTCCAGCATGTCAATCATTACACTTCCATTGTATTTACTTTGAAAAGTGGTGTCGGCAGTTCCGTAATACGACTGAAACTGGCGCGGATAGTTTTCGCCCCATATTTCGTTTCGCGGTTCATAGGCCGGAATATCCACTTTTGGGGTGTCAACATAGGCTGCTTCCAGCCGTCTTTCGGTAATAGAAGTTGCCAGCAGGGCAACAAGAATAACAATTACAACGGTGGCAAAGAAAAGTAGCCATGCCAGCCAGGGGCGTTTTTCGGTTATTTTTTTAGTTGCATTCATAGTAGTATTTTTTTAGTTGTTTGATTCAGATTGTAACCAGTCGGAAACCGGGTTTTGAGGAAGCGGAACCATCGCATTTGGAACACTCGACAAACTGTTTACCCTTCCGTGAGGAACTTCGCGGTGACAATCCCAGCATTTACGATCGGTCATGTGCACATCAAAATTCTTGACTGATGCATTCAGTTTCGGATCGAGCAGCAGTTCGGAATGGCACCGCACACAATTTTGATGCACCACTTCAGCTCCTTCTTCTTTAATAAATATTACCTGTGGTTCATTCCGAAGCGTAAAAATAGTGGCATGTCGCAAACCGTCTTTTGCCTTAAAGTAGAATTTATTCAGAAAATTATTATGAGGCACGTGGCAATCGTTACAGTGCGCAACACCGCGGTGTGAGCTGTGATTCCAGGTGGCATATTGCGGAGCCATAATGTGGCAGTTTACACATGCTTCCGGATCATCGGAAATGTAGGAATGGGCATTCGACATAAAAAATATGAAAATGAAGGCCCCAACAAGAATACCGGAGGCAATCAGGACTGGAATTTTCCACTTATCCGGTGGCAGGATTTTTTTTAGCATAGCCTTAGTTTTCGTTTTGTTTTTTCAAATATCTGCAAAACCTAATAGCAGGCTTGTAACAGATGTTACAAGTAGTACAAAAAATGTTGATGGATTTGATTTATTTATAACCATAATAAATAAGAGTTTCATGTTATTAAGCTATTGATTGTATGTTTATTTACAGCACTTTTCTTTTAATTTTGAGTTGAAAACCATTCCTTTTTGAAAAATATATAAACCTGTATATCAAAGAAATATCATGAAACGGATACTTCCTTTTTTACTACTGCTGATTTCTTTCACCTCTTTTTCGCAAGGATTTTTTACCGCTAAAAACATAAAAGTTGAACTCTCGGGGTTTGTACGGAATGATTTCATTTTTGATACACGCCGGAACCTGGATGCCTGTGACGGTTTGCTCGAGTTTATGCCGATGGCTCCCGACTATGATACAAACGGCAAAGACATAAATGCCCAGCCGAGTGCCCAGTTTCTAAATACGTTCACCCGTTTTGGAACGGGTCTTTCAGGGCTTGAAATGGGAAAAGCCAAAGTTGGCGCTTATGTGGAAGTGGATTTTACCGGCGGAACTGCTACTAACAGCATTCGTTTCAGGCATGCCTACACGCAGTTTGTGTGGCCAAAATCAACCTTGCTTTTTGGCAGGACGTGGCATCCTGCTTTCATCGAGAAAGTGTTTCCTTCCACTTTAAACGAAAATACCGGCCTGCCTTTTCAGGTATTTAACCGCAGTCCCCAGTTGAGATTTACCTATCATCTTTCTGATAATTTTGATTTTATTGCCGGGGCAGTTTATCAATTTAAATATGCCAACACGGGGCCTGCCGGGAAAACCTATCAGTACCAGCGCGATGCAGTTGTTCCAAATCTTCATGCACAATTGCAGTTTTATAATGAAAACTGGGTTGTGGGGGCGGCATTCGACTGGAAAAGCATCCAGCCGCGCACGTCAACCACTGGAACAGAGGGAACTTTTGCTGCCAGTGAAAAATTAAACACAGTGGCTGCTTTGGCCTATTTCAAATACTCAAAAAATAAATTTCAGTTGAAAGCAAAGTCGATGTACGGGCAGAATGTGTGCGAAAGCATTTTACCCAGTGGGTATGCGGTTGCTTCGCTGGATGCTTCTACCGGGGCTGAAACCTACACACCGCTCAATCATATTTACAACTGGGTTAACTTTATTTATGGCGGTGAATGGAAGTTTGGATTTTTTGCCGGTTACCTGAAAAACATGGGAACTACAGAAAATCCAACCGGTCCTTTTTATGGTTTTGCCACCGATGTGGATATGGTGTATAAAATTTCACCACAGCTGATTTACAATTTCAAAAATTTTATGTTTGGATGGGAATTGAGCTGGACGACGGCTGCTTACGGCGAAAATGATTACAACAACAAAGGCAAAGTAATAAATACCGAAAATGTTACGAATTTCAGAAATATGCTCTCAATTGCTTACAAATTCTGATATAACTATTATTTTTGTTTGAAATTTAACACTAAAACCAGGCTGCTTTTTTTAAGGGAGTACTGTTTGGAAAAAAAAATCAAAAAACAATGGCATTTGAAGTTTCCGTATTTTTAGAAAATAAAATTGCTCATTTCGAGGGGATTACCAATCTTTTAAAAGCAGAAAAAATAAATATCCGTTCGCTGACTTTGAGCAATATCTTGCATGGCTGGGGGGTATTAAACCTGTTGGTCGATCAACCTGAAGAAGCTTACCGGCTTTTGGCAGAAAAAGGAAATTCGGTGGTTTTGCGGGAAGTGATTGCACTCGAAATGAAAGATGAAACGGGTGGGCTCGACGAGCTGCTGGTAAAAATTGCACGTGTGGGCATTCACATCGAAAATGCTTACAGCCGCTTGATTTCAGAAACCGGGATGGCCATTTTAATTCTCGATGTACCGGATGTAATCGAAGCGAGAAAGCGTCTTGAGCAAAATGGAATCTCCATTCTCGATGATAAAATGGTTTACGGAGTTTAAATTTCGTAGAAATTAATCTTCACAAAAAATAAAAATTTACCAAACTATTGCTGATGATTTGGAACAAGAAGATAGAATGTGCTTCGCGCGATGAGATGGCTCATATTCAAAGTGAGAACCTGAAAAAAACCGTCAAGCGGATTTATCACAACATACCCAGCTACCGTGCAAAAATGCAGGAAAAAGGTTTGCTGCCCGGCGATATTAAATCGGTTGAAGACTTAAGCAAGCTGCCGTTTACCAATAAATCGGACTTGCGCGACAACTACCCGTTTGGAATGTTTAGCGTGCCAATGAGTGAAATTGTACGGGTACATGCCAGCTCGGGAACCACCGGAAAACCCACTGTGGTTGGATACACGCGAAACGATTTGCAGATGTGGGCGGAAGTGGTTACCCGCGCGCTTTACATGGCCGGTGTGCACAAAAACGATATTGTACAGGTAGCCTATGGCTACGGGCTTTTCACTGGCGGCCTCGGGTTACATTACGGTACCGAAAACCTCGGGGCCACGGTAATCCCCATTTCGGGTGGAAACACAAAAAAGCAAATTCAGCTGATGCAGGATTTTGGTACATCGGTTATTGCATGCACACCTTCGTATGCACTGTATTTGGCCGAAATAATGGAAGAAATGGGGATTGCTCCCGGTTCGCTGAACCTGCGGGTTGGCATTTTTGGTGCCGAACCCTGGAGTGAAAGTATGCGCCACGAAATTGAATCGAAACTCCAATTGAAAGCCATTGATATTTACGGACTGAGCGAAGTGGTTGGCCCGGGCGTTTCGTGCGAATGTGAGCAGCAGGCCGGGATGCATGTAAATGAAGATCATTTTATACCTGAAATTATCGACCCGGAAACGCTCGAGCCTGTCCCGAAAGGCGAAATGGGTGAGCTGGTTTTCTCCACGGTTACCAAAGAAGGGATCCCAATCCTTCGTTACCGCACCCGCGATCTTACCCGTTTGAATTATGAAAAATGCACCTGTGGCCGTACTTTGGTACGCATGGAAAAATGTACCGGCCGTTCCGATGATATGCTCATCATCAGGGGCGTGAATGTGTTCCCGTCGCAGATTGAAAGCGTGCTGCTCGAAATGAGCGAAACCGAACCGCATTATCAATTAATTGTGGAACGTGAGGGGACGCTCGATGTGATGAAGTTGCTGGTGGAAGTGCAGGAGCAGTTCTTTTCAGATGAAATACGCGAACTGGAAGCACTGCGTAAAAAAATTACGGCAAACATTCAGGGGACCCTGGGAATTTCGGTTGATGTAAAACTGGTGGAACCAAAAACCATAGAACGCACCGCCGGTAAGTCAAAACGCGTTATCGACAACAGAAAAATTTAGATGAAATGAAAGCAAAACAAGTTTCGGTTTTTTTGGAAAATAAATCGGGCCGGTTAAATGAAGTGGCCCAAATACTGGGCGAGGCCGGAATTAATATTTCTGCCTTTACAGTTGCCGACACATCCGATTTTGGTGTATTGCGGTTAATCGTTTCCGAACCCGAAAAAGCCTGTTCGGTTTTAAAAGAGAATGAGTTTTCGGCACGCACTACCGATGTGGTACTGGCCAACAGCCCCAACCGCCCGGGCGCGTTGTCAAAAATGCTGAAAATTCTCAATGCCGAAGGTGTTTTTATTGAATACCTCTACGCATTTACCATGAATGAAGAAACAGCAGTAATTGTTATCCGTCCCACCAATATTGACAAATGCATTGCGAGCCTCGAAAAACACCGCGATGCCCTGTTGAGCAACAACAATTATAAGTTATAAACTTTTAGCTGCTGGAATTGAACAACCGAACCGGCAACAATTCAGAATTAGTATATTTGAAATTATTTTTAGAAAATGAAACGAATTGCAGTACAAGGAATAGTGGGATCTTTTCATGAAGACGCAGCAGTGAAATATTTCGAAGAAGAAATTGAAGTTGTTGAATGTAAGTCGTTTACAAGTGTTTGCGAAATGGTTGACTCCGATCAGGTCGATTACGCAGTGATGGCTATCGAAAACTCGATAGCCGGCAGCCTGCTTAAAAATTACCAGTTGTTACGCGATTACCATCTTCGTATAATAGGGGAGATTTACCTGCATATTCAGATGAACCTGATGGTAACTCCCGGAGTAAAAGCAAAAGATATCAGCAATATTTATTCGCATCCCGTTGCTTTTCAACAATGCATGGAATACATTGAACAGTATTTTTCTGATGCTGAATTACATGAAGGAATGGACACGGCTGCCGCTGCCAAACTTATATCCGAAGTACGGCCACCAAATGCTGCTGCAATTGGGAATTTACGTTCAGCTGAGTTATACAATCTAAAAATTCTTGAAACCGGAATTGAAACCAACAAGAAAAATTATACCCGTTTTCTTGTACTTTCAAAACATGGCAACCCTACCGAAAAAGCCAATAAAGCCTCGCTTTGCTTTGAAGTAGGGCATTTTTACGGCTCACTGGCCAGGGTGTTAAATGTTTTTTCCGAGAATGAAATCAACCTTGCCAAAATACAATCGGTGCCCGTAATCGGGAAACCCAATGAATATACCATTCATGTGGATATTGAGTGGGGAAAACCACAGAATTACGACAAGGCAATTCACCAGGTATTAAAAAGTGTGTCGAGCCTGGCTATTTTGGGTGAATATGAACGAGGAGAATTACATATGCACGATCAGTAAACAATAAAATTTAATGATATGAGTAAAACAGCAATTTTTTTTGGTCCGCTCGATGGCTCGGTACACCGGGTGGCCAACAAAGTGAGGGATGAAATTGGGGCAGACAAAGTGGAAATGGTCCGTGTAAAAGATGCCACTGTTGCCGACCTTGATAAATATGATAAAATTATTTTTGGTATTTCAACCGTAGGCAGCGAAACCTGGCATTCAACCTATTCAAACCCTGACTGGGGAAAATTCCTGCCCGAAATAAGCAAAACGCGTTACGAAGGGAAAACACTTGCCATTTTTGGTTTGGGCGATCACATTACCTATGCACAAACGTTTGTAGATCATATTGGATTACTGGCCAAAAGTTTAAAGGAGAACGGTGCCACGCTGGTTGGGCAGGTTCCGGCAGATGAGTATGAATTTGATGATTCAAAGGCTGTTGAAGACGGAAAATTTATGGGACTTCCGGTGGATGAGGACTTTGAGCCCGAACTAACCGATGAACGGGTGAAAAAGTGGGTGGAACAGATTCGGCCTGAATTTGAGTTTTAGTCAATAAAAATTCACTTTAAATAGATTGTAATGGTTTTCTGAACCGTTATAAATCTCATTGTATTTCATAAACCTGAATCTTACCTTTACCTGAAAAACAAACCAAAAATGGAAAATACTCCTTTGAACAAAAAAGTTATTGACGAAAAGATCAAAGAATTGCGCATTGCCGATACGGGCAAGGCATCAATCCGTGAAATAGTGGCACTGGTAAACCTGGTGGAAGAAGCAACAGGCGATAAATTCGTCCGCATGGAAATGGGGGTTCCGGGGCTGCCACCATCGCAAATTGGGGTGGAGGCCGAAATTGATGCACTGCGCAAAGGAGTGGCCGCCATTTACCCGATGGTGGACGGGATTAAACCCCTGAAAAATGAAGCGGCACGTTTTGTTAAGAATTTCCTCAATATCGGGGTTTCACCCGCCGGGTGCATCCCCAGCGTGGGATCTATGCAGGGCACTTTTGCTGCTTTTATGGCAGCCGCCAATGCGGTGAAGGGAAAAGACACCACCTTGTTTATTGATCCCGGATTTCCCGTGCAAAAACAGCAAATGCAGGTGCTCGGCCAAAAATTTGAAACCTTTGATGTATTTAACTTCAGAGGTAAAAAACTCCGTGAAAAGCTCGAATCGTTCCTCTCAAAAGGAAATATTTGTACCATTGTTTATTCCAATCCAAATAACCCAACATGGATTTGCTTTACCGATGAGGAGCTGAAAATAATAGGCGAGCTGGCCAATAAATATGATGTAATTGTAATGGAAGATTTGGCTTATTTCGGAATGGATTTCAGGAAAGATCTATCCACACCGGGTGAGCCACCCTTTCAGCCATCGGTAGCCAATTACACTGACAATTATATTCTTTTCATTTCCAGCTCCAAAATATTTTCGTACGCAGGCCAGCGAATCGGGTTGATGGTTATATCGGATACACTTTATAAACGCGATTATCCGGCGCTGCAGCAACGCTTTGGCGGAACCGATTTTGGAAGCATAATTACGCTCCGGCTGTTGTACGCACTTTCTTCGGGTACGAGCCACTCGGCCCAGTGGGCACTTACTGCCATGCTGAAAGCTGCCAACGACGGCGAGTTTGATTTTGTGGAAGATGTTAAAGAGTATGGTGAAAAGGCCAAAGTGATGAAACGGCTTTTTCTTGAAAACGGTTTCAAAATTGTTTATGAAAACGACCTCGGCCAACCTATAGCCGATGGTTTTTATTTCACCCTCGCTTATCCGGGGATGACAGGGCATGAACTGGTGGCTAACCTGTTGTATTACGGAATTAGCGCCATTGCACTCGATAATACAGGCAGCAACCAGGAAGGAATACGTGCTTGTGTATCGTTTGTAAAACGCGAACAATTTACCGATTTGGAAGAAAGGCTGAAGTTATTTCATGAAAATTTTTCATCCGTGAACTGAAAAAGACAACGTGGATCAAAACAAAATAATATCCCGGTATAAATTGACACTTGAATTGCTTGCTCAGTTCAGGCTGAAAAACAACCGGGAAGTGCTGAAAAAAGGAAGCTCATTTATTGATTACGGGGAAAAAGCCAAAAAAATCGGGATATTGATAGATGGACTGTTTTATTCCACCTATGTTTCAGATAACGGTACCGAATGGATTTCCAGGTTTTTTTTCCCTCCTAATAATTTTATCGTGAGTAACCACCGTGGCTTTTATGCCGGGAAAAATTCCACTGAATCGATTCGTGCCTACGAAGATTCAGAATTGATTTGTATTGAAAAGGATGAGTTTAAATACCTGCTCGATCATAATCCGAAATTTGAACGCACGGTCCGTATCCTCGCCGAAGAAAGTTATATTCAGGCAATGGACAGGGTGCATTCATTTCAATCGTTAAATGCAGAACAACGAATTCGTAAATTTTTTGAGGAATATCCTGAACTTGGGAAAAAACTTCAACGGCAGCATATTGCTTCCTACCTGGGCATTCACCGTAATATTCTTACCCGGTTTCTTTACAAAATTTAGGCGGCTGCCAAATAAGCAACAATAGTTGCATCTTTTTCATCATGTAAAAAATAGTTTTGACGTTGAGTTCTGTTTTAATTCATGAAAAGTAATTAACTGTTGATTTGTTAGTTTTTTATTGGTTCCGCTTAAAGATTTTAATCACTCTCAATATTTATAGCAGAACCTGACTTTTTTGGTCTTTTTAGTAATAAAAGGTTTTTAATTTTAGCATAAAATATAAATACAATATGGTAAAGGTTAAAGGAGCAGTAGTAGTTGACATTGAAGCATGCAAGGGTTGTGAACTGTGTGTGGAAGTCTGTCCGGAAGATATGCTGTCATTACACAAAGAAGTTAACAGCAAAGGATATCACTATGCATTTATGGAAAATCCGGATGTTTGTACAGGATGTGCAAATTGCGGGGTTGTTTGCCCCGATACCTGCATTACAGTTTACAGAGTGAAAGTTTAGGGATAGCCAAGCTGTGGGCAGACTCCCTTTTTCATTCCTTATTACCAGAGGGAAAAGTTGTATCAACTTTAATGAATGTAATGAATTAATTGCTATTTTTTTTAAAAAGTGTTGAAACTGCGGATGAGAACAGGAAGAAAATAAGGAATATAAAATAAGAAACATAAAACGATATGCAATGGGAGATTTAAGGTTAATGAAAGGGAATGAGGTGTTGGCCGAAGCCGCTATTCGCTGCGGATG
>NZ_JBSQIC010000078.1:0-17824 GCF_055108615.1 Tangfeifania sp.
TTCCAATATTTTGGTGAAGCTTTGCAGCAGCGCTACTGAAATTTCAAACAATCCCCGTTCATTGAGTTTCTGAAGGTATTTTGAGAAATCAATGATAGCTTCGGTTGCAAGTGGGGAGGCATCCTGAAGCAAATCAGTAATGCTTTCCATGGCATCCATCAGTTGGGTGAAGGTGTCGATGTTGCGAAGGAATTTGATTACCAGTTTTTTAACCTCATCAGGATCAATTTCTACATGCTGCTTATCTAGTTCATCAACAGCGGTGTCGTACATGTCCTTACCTACAATCGACAAATCGCTCACCAGGTCATCGGTAGCCATGCTGCGTGACCTTTGTTCACTGATGTAACTCAGGACTTCGTCCATCTTGTTGTTCAGTTCGTTTATTTGTGTTTGCATTGAGTCATTCATAACTTTGCATTTTACTGTTTTGTGCTATCAGAACTGACCACCTTTTTCCCGGCCATGCTCATAAGTGGCTCTACTGGTAATTCCTTCCCTTTAAGCAAGATATGCCAGTACATCCAGCGGAACATTACCTTGCCGTAGTGGTTGATCTTTGTGTTTTTCAGTAAGCCAAAGGGGCCTATCCCCGGCAAGGGGAATGTACCCGGCAGCGGTTCTGTATCATAGTTGAAATCAATCAGTGCCCCTTTGCCATACCCGGTTTCAATGTAGCAGTTGGCATGCCCGTCAAATTTTTCTGTCAGAGGCCGGCCTTCGATATCGTTTATGAGGTTCTCAAAAAGAATGTCAGATGCAAAATGTGCTACCGAACCTGCTTTTGATGTAGGAAGGTTGGCTGCATCGCCAAGCACAAAAACATTATCCCACTTTTCAGATTTGAGCGTGTGTTTGTCAGTTGGGACAAAGCCCATGTCATCGCCCATCTCGCTGTTTTCAATGATTTTGCTTCCCATATTCACCGGCACAATGGTGAGGATATCGAAGTCCACTGTACGCTCATCGTAGGAAACCAATTGTTTCTTTTCATTGTCCACGCGTTCGGTGTAAAAATCCGTCACCACATGAATGTTTTTCTCCTCCAGCAATTCGCCAAGCATTTTGGATGCTATTGGCCTGGTAAAGGCTCCTGACATCAATGTAACATAGGTGATATCCACCTTGTCACGAATGCCCTTTTCTGTAAAATAGGCTTCAGCAAGAAAAACAAATTCAAGTGGTGCTACCGGGCATTTGTATGGCAATTCCGGAATAGCCACAACCAGTTTACCACCTTCCCATGTGCGTAACTTTTTGTTGAGTGCCGTGGCACCCTCTATGCTGTAAAAATCAAAAATATCCTTGTAGTACAGTTCCCCTTTCACTCCGGGCGTTTCTTCCGGCCTGAGTTCTGTTCCAGTGGCCACGATCAGATAGTCGTAATTAAGCGTCTGACCGTTTTTCATCAGCACCGAATTTTTATTCGGATTTATCTTTTCGGCCTCATCATAAATCATTTCCACCCCTGCCGGAATGAACTGGCTTTTGGATTTGATCACATCATCCGGTTTGTATATTCCAAACGGAATGAATAAAAATCCGGGCTGATAATAATGAGTACGGTCCTTATCAAGGATAGTAATTTTCCATTCCTCCGATGATAAGGCTTTTCGCAACTTATTTGCCATTATGGTGCCGGCTGTTCCGCCGCCTAGTATGAGTATTCGTTTCATGATTTTTTATATTTTTGTTATCTCGTTAACAATAGTACAATAAACTATTCATGATTGTTGATGTTTGTGTTATGACACATATCATAAAATGATAAATATCATATGGCTAAGCTGAAAAAAAACACGAACTGTCAGTGTGAGAACTGCAAATTGAGGGATGTCTTTTTCAATCATCTGTCTCACGATGAAATAATGGATATCTGCAACATGCGAAAGGAATATTATTATGATGCCACAGAAAACATTATTGGTCAGGGCGAAAAAATTGAGAAATTCATGTACCTCAAAGATGGTCTTGTTAAATTGTATCTGAATAATGAAATCGGAGCAGATCAGATCATAAGTTTTGCACATCCGCTGGATTTCATAAGCATTTTAAGCGTATTTTCTACCGATGAATATCAGTACAGTGTATCTGCACTGATGCCATCTAATGTATGTGTTATTGAAATGGATATTATAAAAAGCTTTACTACTACGAATCCGGCTTTTACCATTGACCTGATGAAGAAGCTCAGCTTCACAACGGATAAAATCCTGCATGAAAGCCTGGAGTTGAAACGTTTGAATCTCAGGGGAAAAATGGCAATGGTATTGCACATGTTTTCTACGGATATATTTTCATCTGCGGTGTTTGAACTGCCTGTAACACG
This sequence comes from Tangfeifania sp., assembly GCF_055108615.1. Taxonomy (NCBI): domain Bacteria; kingdom Pseudomonadati; phylum Bacteroidota; class Bacteroidia; order Marinilabiliales; family Prolixibacteraceae; genus Tangfeifania; species Tangfeifania sp. The sequence goes on from NZ_JBSQIC010000078.1 coordinate 2,330, forward strand.
AAAGGAAATTGCTGAGTATGCAGGTGTCAGCACAGAGAATACTATCCGGGGACTCAGTGAATTTCGAAAAGACAAACTCATACGTATCAGTGGGAAAGAGATTGAAATACTCGAACCTGAACGACTAAAACGCATTGCCAGTTACGGTTAAATCTTCCTGAAAACATTTCACCAAACAGCCACCGGATATAACTCAACAATCAATATCCATCACAAATGCACGACTTAATCAACTGTTATAAAATTTAGCTGTCCTATTTTAGGAGATTATTATATTTTGATCCAAAATTTTTGCTTTTGTCAAAAGTAGTTGGCAGAGATGATTAAAAGCAATAGTTTTATCAGTTGTTTATCAGAAAAAACCATGGGTTTTAAATACCCCAAAATATCAGAAATCAGGGATTTGATTGTAGTTCTTCGTAGATAAAAATAGCAAGAAAAAATATTTTATCCCAATTTCATTAACTCCTTTTAATCAGCCCTTTATTGATATTAGAAAAATCAAGCGGAATTGCTGAAAGGCACCAGGCTTATTGTAGCATGTAGAAAATTATTTCCCTTAGTATGATTTGTCATATACTTATGCCAACATTGGAAAATGCTATGAGAACCTGGATGCTTACACCCCTGCTCTAAAAAACTATCGACTTGGCTATAAAAATGTTATTAAATCTGATTCACAAAACAAAAAGAATTCCTATCTCTCCGGATTTTTGGGCGGGGTTTACAGACGTATGAATATGCCCGATTCAGCACTATTCCACTTTCAAAAATCGCTCGATTATTCTCTGCGTATTAACAATACAAACAGGATTGCCATTGCTGAGTATGAACTGGGAAAAACTTATTTCGATGTAAACCAACCGGATTCGGCAAAAAAATACATCACCCGGAGCTACGCCTTGTCAGTAGAAAACGACTATGTTAACTTATTAAAAGACAACCTATTTGTTTTATCGGAATTAGCTGAAAAAGAAGGAAATACAGAAGAAACTTATTGCTGAAAATTTTGACAAATTACCACCAGAGGAAATGAAAAACCTGCTGCTGGAATTAAAAAATTCGGCAGCAAACGTTTATGCCCTGGTGGAAGGATTGCTGAGCTGGTCGCAAATTCAAACGGGAAAAATCAATTATAAAAAAGAGAAAACCGATCTCTCGAAAATTAGTGCTAATGTTGAAAAACAGTTTATCACCAGTGCTAAAAACAAGAACATCTCGCTTGAACAACAAATTTAAAAAAACACTTTTGTTATTGCCGATATAGAGCCCATCTCCACAGTGCTCAGAAATTTGGTTTCAAACGCCTTAAAATACACTAACCCCGGAAAGGGAATATTACAATTTCGGCTAAACATAAAAATAATCATATTGAAGTTTCGGTTGCCGATAACGGAGTTGGAATTGACGATGCCAAACTCGATAAACTATTCAGCATTTCCGAAAAAATTTCGGAACAGGGCACCGGAAACAAAACAGGCACAGGACTGGGATTAATTATCTGCAAATAATTTGTTGAAAAAAATGACGGGAAAATCTGGGCCCAGAGCGAACCGGGGAAAGGCAGCCGGTTTATTTTTACAATACCGCAGCCGGTTAACCCAGCTATTCATTTTAATTCTTCACTTTGGGATTTCCGTTGGCATAAATCTCATTGATAAGCTTCTGGTACTTCACAGCAACAGCATTTCTTCGCAGCTTCAGAGTTGGCGAAAGCTCGCCGGTTGCAGGTGTCCATTCGTCGCAAACCAGCCTGATGCGGTTTATTTGTTCATGCGCACCAAGCGTTTTATTGATTTCGTCCACCTCTTTTCTGATTTTGGCAAACACTTCGGGTATCTTTATCAGCTCTTTATTATTTTCGAAATGAATTTTATGCTCAGCACACCAGTCGTGCAACAACGGGAAGTTTGGAGAGACAAGCGCACTTGCATATTTCTGGTTTTCACCAATTACCATCACCTGTTCAATCAGGTTCGAGGTTTTCAACCTGTTCTCAATCATTTGCGGGGCAATGTATTTTCCTCCCGACAGTTTAAAAATTTCCTTTTTGCGATCGGTAATTTTCAGGTATTTGCCCTCTTCCAGAACTCCGATATCGCCGGTGTGAAACCAGCCGTTTTTATCAATTACTTCTGCTGTCATTTCGGGCGATTTGTAGTAGCCCATCATCACTCCGGGGCCTTTGCACAAAATTTCGCCATCTTCTGCAATTTTCACTTCAAACCCTTCGAGCACCGGGCCAACAGTTTCAATTTTCATTTCGCCTTTTGCCGGATTGTTCACCGCAATCACCGGCGATGTTTCTGTTAACCCGTAACCTTCGAGGTTATACATTCCTGCCATTCCAAGTACCCGGGCAATGCGCGGCTGGAGCGCTGCCCCACCCGACACAATATAAACGATATTTCCACCCAGGGCTTCGCGCCATTTGGAATAGATTAGCTTATCGGCAATTTTTATTTTCAGTTTCAGCAGCGGCCCGTATTTTTTATTGTATTCAAAATGACGTGTCAACCGCAGTGCCCAAAAATAGAGCAGCTTTTTGATGCCCGATAACTCTTTGCCTTTGGCTACAAAACCGTCGTAAACTTTTTCGAGCAGCCGTGGTACCGAGTTAAACATGTGGGGTTTAATCTCTTTAATGGCCGTTACAATCTGGTTTAAATTGCCCACATAATAAACGCCCATCCCTTTATACTGAAAATGATAGTTAACACTGCGTTCGTAAACGTGGCAAAGCGGAAGGAAACTGATTACCCGGTGATCTTTACCCAAATGGTGCATTTTGGAGTGCGTCACAAAATTGGAAACCAGGTTGTTTTGCGAAAGCATTACTCCTTTGGGAACTCCGGTAGTTCCCGAGGTGTAAATCAAGGTGGCAAAATCTTCAGGCTGAATCGACTTTTTAAGTTTATCAAGTTCTGCTTCAAAATCCTGCCGTTTCGAGTCGCCAAGTTCCAGAATTTCTTCGAAGTTTTTAACACCGTCCAGTTTTTCGAAAGAATAAACCTGACTTACCCCTGCCACTTCCTTCACAACTGGTTTTAACTTTTTGTGCAATTTTTTATTTCCCACAATTAGCATCCGGGAATCAGAATGTTCCAGGATATATTTATACTCCTCATCGCCAATATTGGGGTACATGGGTACATGCACCACACCGGTCATGGCCATTCCCATGTCGGCAAAATTCCACTCCGGCCGGTTGCTGGTAACAGTGGCAATTTTATCGCCTTTTTTAAAGCCCAGGGCCAGTAGTCCTAAAGCAAACTGATGTGATTTTTTGTAATAATCTTCGGTAGAATAAGTGTACCACTCTCCGTCTTTAGTCCCGCCAAGGGCATCTTCGCGCGGAAATTCGTGTATAGAACGTTCAAGGATGTCAAAAGTACGTGTAACTTTTACTGTCATTTTAGCCTGCAATTTGTTAAACCGGGCAAATATAAATGTTTTGTTTAAGGGCTTGTTTCTCAAAAAGTATTGAATTTCAAAATAAATTTTATTTAGATTTATTCAAAATAATCACAACAGACAGATATTCAATATTATACAACAAGCACTATCGACTCTAAGAATGAAACATTCCAAAATTACAGAAATTTTGAAACCATTTTCAGTGCGTGATTATTCAACCTGGATATTGGTAAATACAAAAAAATTCAAACTCCTTGTTCTTTCGCGTTTTCATACTTCAAATCTTTGACATAAGCCCAAATCATCAAGCCTGCCAGCAAGGCAAATGAAACCGGAACAGCCGGGTTGACACCATCGGCTACTCCTTTTCCGTAGGAGTGCAAACCAGCAAGATAGTAATTCACCCCAAAATAGGTCATCAGCACCGAAGCGAAGCCCAGAACAGAAGCAAAGTTGTAATTAAAAACGCCTTTCAGCGACGGGATAAGCCGCATATGCACAATGAAGGAGTAAATCATAACTGTAATCAGCGACCAGGTTTCCTTGGGATCCCAACCCCAGTAACGGCCCCAGCTTTCGTTGGCCCAAACACCACCCAGGAATGTACCGATAGTGAGGAAGTAAAGTCCCACAGTGGCCGACATTTCGTTAATTGTAGTAAGTTGTTCAATAAACCGGTTCACTTTATTCTCATTCGTATTTCGGCGCAGTACAATTAAAATCAAAACAAGAATTCCCAAAAAGGCACTCAATCCGAGAAAACCATAACTGGCCGTAATAATAGAAACGTGAATGGTTAGCCAGTAGGATTTCAGCACCGGAACGAGCGGTGTAATTTCAGGGTTCATCCAGCTCAGGTGGGCTACAAACAGCGAAATCCCCGATAAAAAAGCGGCAGTCCCTACCACCATTGGATACTTTCGGCCAAGAAGCAATCCGGCCAGCATAATCGTCCACGCAACGTAGATAACACTCTCGTACCCGTTACTCCAGGGCGCACGTCCAGAAATATACCAACGAAGAATAATTCCGGCTGTGTGAACTACAAAAAGAATAATAATGGCACCGTAAAATCCCTTTTTCAGAAAACCCGGCAGCGATTTCTGCCTAAAAATATTTACAAACAGTACAAACAGCAACAAAAATCCAAACAACAAATAGTACGGAAAAATGCGCTTAAACGGGTTTACCTTATTGTAGAGGAGCTCGGCATTTCTTTTGGATTCTCCCGGGAGCAAATCGCCACCATACTTTAGCTGAAAATTATCCACAGCGTTCAAAACTTCCAGCGCGTCAGTAGTATTCTGCTGGCTCAGTGATTGCAACAACAGGTTAAAACCGTTCTTTATGAAAATGGAATCGCCACCAGTATATTCTTTAGCCTCTTCGCCGGGCGAATACCAGGGATCTTCGATATTTTCGCGCGGAAAAATATTGAACAGCGAACCACGGAATACCATAAAACAGATGCTCACCCGTTCGTCGAGATAGATGTACTCCTTTTCCACCTTATTCCGAAACGCTGCCGGTTTATTGAACGCGGCCCGTACCTGCTGTGCAATTTTATAATTCCCCTGTTCATCAAAAAGTTGCTGAATGGAAATGTTTTTGCCGGTAATCCCCAGCTCCTGGACCAGCGATTTTTCAGCCACACGCACAAACGGCAGCCGCTGCCAGATATCGGGATAGGTCATCATACTCAGAACCACTTCATCGGGCGATTTACCGTAAAGCGACGATTTGCGGCTCACCTTCCGTACAATTTCACTGGAAAGGGTTGAAATGGGCTCAATCCGCCCGTCAATGCCCTGCACCCACAGCTCGCTGAAACGTTCTGCCACCTCGTCGTCAATATCGGGAATGGATGTGCCTACACTCGATTGTGCCTGTGCGCCAAAAGCAAATCCAACCACCAGCAAAAATACTGTGGCCGCTTTTACCGAACTCTGTTTGAGTTTGCCGGCCAAAAACCTGAAATAGGAGTTTTTGTTGATAAGCGACAATACAAACCCCAGGGCCAGCAAAGCGTAACTGACATAGGAAATCCAGGTGCCCCAGAAATCGTGGTTCACCGACAGCACCGTTCCTTTTTCATCCTGGTCGTACGACGACTGGAAAAACTTGTAGCCTTTGTAAACCAATGTGTTGTTCATAAAAATCCGCACGTCGCGCTCAACTCCCTCATCTTCATCAATAAGAACAACCTCCGAGGCGTAAGAAGAAGGCGATTCAGAGCCCGGGTACCGTTCCAACTGAAAATCTTTTAAATGAAGGCGAAACGGAAGGGTAATTTTTTCTGCTCCGTAAGCCAGTTTCAAGTTACCGCTTCCCAACGGAACATCAAGGGTATCGGCAGCTACTCCCGAGTAGCCAAATACAGGAATTGTCTTTTGCCGGATACCGTCATCAATCTCAACCATTACAGCATCTTCGTAGGTTTCTGCTTCACTTTTCACAGCCGTGAAAGTGGCACTTGGATAAAAATCACGTACTAAAAACCGAAAATTATCCTTGCTGTACAAAAACATCTTTTTAACAGGGATAGTATCACCGGCGGGCAGTTCGGTCGATTCACCGCTGCTCATCGTACTTTCTTCGAGTGCTGATGAGGAAACCATGAACAATTCATCATCCTGCATAAAAAACCGCACGTCAGATTGCCCCGAAATCTCAAAACCTACTTTAAATCCGGGATAATCCAGCACATCGCCTGCCGAAAAAGCAAACGACTGCATTCCCTGCTGATCGGGTGTGGCAAACACAAAATCGATTACCGGTCCGCCGTTTGCAGCAGGAACAGGTTTGCGTTCTGCGTGTGAAATGTATCCCACCGATTTCACTTTTACATCGCGGCCATCCACTTCAAATTTTGCAGAAAACTGCCCTGGGGTGAGTTCCGAAAACCGAACGCCTTCCACTTCTTCCTGTTCGCCCCAGCCTGCATAAAAATAGTCGTCGGTGGAAAGAATATAATTCGAGCTGTCATTTTCGCGAATGTGCATGGTGCCCTCGTAGCTGAGCCATCGTGTAACAGCAGCACCCAGCAACATTACCAGAAAAGCCACGTGAAACAAACCAATGGTGAACCGACGTTTTGTAAGTAACCGGTATTTAAACAGGTTGTTGAGCAGGTTCAGGGCAAACAGTGCCCAGAGCGCTTCGAACCAATGGGTATTGTAAATAAGCGACCGGGCTGCCGGTGTACCGTAACTGCTTTCAACAAAAGTGGCAATGGCCATTGAAAAAGCCAGCGTTAAAAATAAAAAAGCCATAAATGGCAGTGAAGTTATAAACTGATAAATTTTCTTCATTTTACTGGAAATTTAAGGAGCTGAAAATAATTGTTATTTGGAACAAATCAAAAAAAGAAGGCCAAAACCGGACAAAAAAGTATTTTTCATAAAAGAGAGCGTATTTGGTTGAACATAGTAATCACCTCTTCATTTGATGGCAAATACCAATCGCCATAGGTTATTCCATTCTGGGTAACCTCAAGTTCGTTACAAACACGTGCCGCATACATATCTCCATTATCACAGCCCGTTTTCATTGGTTTTGTACACACTATGTGTTTCAACATATACATCGTGGTATGAAGGGGGAAATCCAAGTATATATTTTTGAATTCTTACCCGAACGCCTACTTTTGTGTTTGTAACCAGTTCACCGCTGGCATCGCGTATTACAGCCTGATAGCTCATTTTTTCAGGTACCTGTGCAATCACATTTTTTTCAGTTTTATTTAAAAAATGAATTTTCAGTTTGAAAACTGTATCTTGAAAAAAGTTGCCCGCCCGGAAAAGCATCAACTACTTTTTTATACAATTGCAAGATTTTTCACAAATGATTACAATAGATAGAGGTAATTATCCTTTGAAACATCCGGTGTATTGCTGAATCGAGTAGGGTAAACACTTCTGCCGGTGAGAAGCGTTTAAGCAAATATTTCATTATTTTCTAAAAAATTTTATACCCCAGCGAAATCATAAAAGTGCTGTTCTTGCCATCCAAATCGGAATCTCCCTGATGCTTGTAGATATTTGCACCGTTTTCCATTCTAAGATCGATGGTAAACCCCATTAAATCGGCTCCAACTCCATACTGAAAAGCAACGTAGCTGTCTTGATAATACTCGGGCTCCAACAGATCGTCGCCATCAATTTCATTCGATGTGAGCACACTAAAAACCGGCCCACCCATTAAACGTACATTGGCTCTTTCACCGTCAATAATTTTAAGACCTAAAAGCAGCGGAACATCAACCGAATTGAAATTAAAACTGGAAGCAATGTCAAGTGCTTCACCCTCCAGCTTTCCACCTTTTGCGCTAAAATAGGCTTCGGGCTGAACAAAAATTCGCCCAAACCCAACACGTCCAAAAGCACCAACATGGTATTTTATTATCGATTCAGAATTAATTTCGCTTTTTTTGAAGGTTACCTTCGAATTGTTCAACCCGGCTTTTAAGCCTAAATCAAAAGAAGGCTGGGCAATTACTGACGCAGAAAAAACAAAAAACAATAAAGAAAAAATAATTCTTTTCATGGCATTTATATTTTAATGTCTCAATTTCATAAACGAAAATAGTTAAAAACAAGTATATCTTTCAAATTAAAATACAATTTTATTGTGACAAAAATCGGGCAATTTATTGCAAATCACAAAATAATATTCAATTGTTTAATGCGCCATTGCTATATAATTGCAATATTTATTATATTGGCAGTTACAAATTAAAAATCAAAAACCAGATAGAAAATGAAAAGAAGATCGTTCCTGAAAAAGTCAGCAGTAGTTGCCGGAAGTGCATTCACAGCAAGTTCGCTGCACGCATCAGCATCAGTTCCACCGGCAGAAAAAGATTTTTACGAATTGAAAGTTTTCCGACTGACCGGTGGCGGAGCCAGAAACCAGCTAAAAAAATATTATAACCAGGCCGTTATTCCATTTCTGAACAAGAGAGGTGCAAAAGTTGGTGCCTTCAATGAATACAGCCTGGAAGATCCTCCAACAATGTATATCCTGCACGCCCATAAAAGTCCGCAGGAATACTGGGATGCGGTTCAGAAAATGAAATCAGACAAAACGTTTCTCGATGCTGCTCAGGAATATTTTAAACTACCTGCCGACCGACCGGTTTACGAGCGTTACGAAACCTTTCTGATGGAAGCTTTCGATGGTATCCCGCAATTTAAAATGCCCGATGAAAACCGTGGCCTGTTCGAACTACGGACGTACGAAAGTTATAATGAGGATGCCGGTCACCGGAAAGTTAAAATGTTCAATAAAGAAGAATTGCCGTTGTTTAAAAAAGTAGGCCTGCATCCGGTTTTTTTCGGACAGCTTTTAGCCGGACGGTTCATGCCGGCCCTCACCTACATGCTCTGGTTTAAAGACATGGAGCAACGCGAAACCAACTGGGGCAAATTCGGTTCAAGCGACGAATGGAACGAAATGAAAGATAAACAGGAATACGCCAACACCGTTAGTAAAGTGCGAAAAAAATTCCTGCTGCCGGCGGATTTCAGCCAGATTTAAACTTTACTGATTTTAAAGAAAAGAAACCTGAAATCCAATTTATTGAAATGCCCTGTTACGGCATTTTGAAATACCAGTTTTTAACTGAAGGAAAAGGAGAAGTAACTTTTGAATTCAAATCTCGTAAAGCAAAAAATATCACTATGTCTGTTAAACTATAAATTCTGTTTAATTATTAAAAAGGAGCGCTTAGCAGAGCTCCTTTTTGATTTTTTCGTTTTAAAAACAACCTTTGTTAAATTGTAAGTATGAAAGCACTTGTACTTGATGAATACAACCAGTTAAATTACCGCGACTTTCCTGAACCGGAAGTTCAGCCTGATGAAGTTTTGATAAAAGTGAAAGCCTGTGGAATATGCGGAAGCGATGTACACGGGATGGATGGCAGCACCGGCCGCCGACAACCTCCGCTGATTATGGGGCACGAAGCATCCGGAGAAATTATTGAAACCGGCAGTGAAGTAAAAAAATGGAAAGCCGGCGACCGCGTAACTTTCGATTCAACGGTTTACCCGCTAAACGACTGGTACACATTAAAAGGCCACTACAACCTGAGCGACAACCGCCAGGTAATGGGCGTTTCGCCTAAAGAATTCAAACGCCACGGTGCTTTTGCCGATTTGGTTGCCGTACCGCAACATATTCTGCACAAAATCCCCGAAAGTGTATCATTTACCGAAGCTGCCATGGTTGAACCAATTGCCGTAGCTGCTCACGCAATTAATGTCTCTGGGTTGAATCCGGGTGAAAGCACGGTAGTTGTGGGCACCGGAATGGTGGGTACATTTGTAGTAAAACTGCTGAAAATATTTGGCGCCAATCCGGTTATTGCTGTCGATATTGATGAACAAAAATTACAGCTTGCCCGGGAATTCGGCGCAGATTACACTTTCATTTCCAACGAAAAAAATCTCCGTAATAAAATTGAAGATCTGACAAAAAACCGCGGTGCAGATTTGGCTTTTGAAGTGGTGGGAATCACTGATTCTGTGAACACCGCCGTAAATTCCATTCGGAAAGGAGGAACGGTTGTTTTGGTTGGCAACCTCTCCCCCGAAATTCAGTTTCCGCTTCAAAAAGTGGTAACCCAGGAAATTAAAGTTCAGGGCAGTTGTGCCATCAACGGCGAATACGAGCTGGTTCTGGATTTACTGGCGGCAAAAAAAGTAGATGTAAAAAATATGATTTCAGCAGTTGCCCCGCTTTCCGAAGGAGCCGATTGGTTCAAACGCCTTTACAATAATGAGGCAGGTCTGAACAAAGTAATCCTAATTCCCGATAACAATTTGGATTCAAACTAAACCAACAAAAATTTCACCTATGAAATCGCATAAATCTGTTCTTTTCCCAAAAAAACTGTTCACTTTTCTAATTTGTTTGCTGATGGCTTTCCCGGCCATTTCGCAGGTTACCGAGCTCATTCTGCCCGAAATTTCTGTTTCACAAACCAATACTTCAACAGTAAAAAAATATGAGAAATTTGAGGTAAATATCGAACTTGAAAATGTCAATTACGAAAATCCTTTCGATCCGGAAGAAATTGATGTGTATGCCATTTTCAATGCACCGTCAGGCAAAAGCTACCGGATAAACGGATTTTACGATAATTATAACAACGCCAGCCAGTGGAAACTCCGTTTTTCACCCAACGAAACAGGCATTTACAATTACCGTTTATTTGTTTACAACCAAAACAAAACAGGAGCTTCAGAATATGAATCTTTCCGGGCAGTGGAATCGGGGCACAAGGGCTGGATAAAACCATCGGACAACAATCCGCACTATTTTGAATACGACGACGGCAGCTCTTATTTTGCAATAGGTGTTTATTCGCCATGGAGAAACGATCAGGAACGTTTTGAAACTTTCGCAAAATACGATGCCAATTTGTTTGCCATCTGGGACATTGGTTACGGCGGATTTGTAAACGGCACCGGAATTATAGAGGAAGAACTGGGCAAATACAACCAGAAAAAGCTGGGCCGAATTGATTCACTTTTGACCATTCTTGAAAAAGACAACATCAAACTGATGTACGCCATCTGGCCACACGATCTGTTTTCGGAAACTGTGTGGGCTGCCGAGTGGGACAAAAATCCCTACAAACAGCTTATTGACGTGGCAGACGTTTACAAGGATTCACTGGTTTGGGAGTACCAGAAAAAAAAGTACCGCTACCTGATTGCCCGTTTTGCACACAGCCGCAGCTGGGGCATATGGGAGCTGATAAATGAAATGAACGGAACCGACGGCTGGCAACAGGGCCGCCACGAAGAAGCCTACGAATGGGTGGCCAAATCTGATAAATATTTCGAAAAGCACGATCCGTACAATCACCCCACAACAGCTTCGTTCAGCGGAGGATTTAACGAATACCGCGAGCCACTGTATGAGCGAAATGATATTCCAAATCTTCATTTTTACCCGGAACAGGGCTGGCCGCTTAAATATCCGGAAGACTCGCTGAGAAGCGCCATGTACAATTATGCCTGGGCCACTCAGCGGTTTTGGAACAGTTTTGAAAAACCGGCCATTTTCGGGGAAGCAGGTGCCGATTTGGCTTATTTTGAAAGCGACCGCGAAAAATACCACACCACCTACCACAATGCCATTTGGGCCTCGCTTTCGAACGGACTGGCCGGCATTCCCGTTTGGTGGCAATACACACATTTAAACGAACAGGACTGGCAACACCTTCAACATTTGTCAGGTTTTGCTTCCGATATCGACTTTGCAAATCTACCCTATCAACCTACCGGTGTATCGGCAGACGGAACCGATGTTTACGTGATGGATGCAGGCGACCACGCATTTGGCTGGGCGCGTTCATACCAAAAAAGTACTATCAGCGGTGTTCAAATTCAAATAGAAAAACCTCAAAGCGGAGAATTTGAAATTGAATGGTTTAACACCTGGACGGGTGAAACAATAAAAACAGATAAAGTAACCGCTGATAACGGCGTACTGGAAATTAAAGTTCCGGAAATGAATCCCGCAAAACCAGATGTAGCTTTCAAAATATCCCCCGACTAATTAATTACAATTCATTTCATTGTTAAAACCGTCTGCCGATGAAACGGTGTTTTTACGTTACATAAAATTTAACCATTTAGTTAAACTTTTTATTTAAAATACTTGGTTAATTCATTTCAATGATCTACTTTTGACCAACTGGTTAAACAGAACAGTTAAAATAAATCCAATTTAAATGAATGACATAAAAAAAGACAACACCGAAGAAAAAATCCTGGATGCGGCACAAACGGTTTTTATAAAAAAAGGAATGGATGGCGCGCGGATGCAGGAAATTGCAGATGAAGCCGGAATCAACAAAGCACTCCTTCATTACTATTTCAGGTCGAAACAAAAACTGTTCGAAGCCATTTTCAAACAGGTTTTCAAACAGATTTTTCCTGATATCAAAGCATTTGTCCACTCAGAAATTCCAATTGACGAGAAGCTTGGAATTTTTGTGGAAAAATACATAAACTTATTGATGAAGAACCCGTTTTTGCCGTCATTCATACTGAAAGAAATTCACCGCGATCCCGAATTTCTCGCTTCCGTAATTAAAAGCCAGGGAGTTAATCCACAGGATCTTTTCACCATGTTTGAAAAAGAGATGGAAGCAGGCAACATCCGAAAAATGGATCCACGCGAATTAATGATCAATATTCTCGGATTGAGTATTTTTCCATTTGCCGCCAAACCGCTCATGCAACTCATGTTTTTCGATAACGACAAAAAAGCCTACAACCAATTTCTGAAACAACGAAAAGAAACAGTGAAGAATTTTATTCTGAATTCAATTTTGTTGAAAAGCTGAAAGCTCGAGGCTTGCAGCTTGCAGCTAAATGAGTCACAGTCGCTGTTTCCAGTAAAAGAAAAAATACTCAACAATGAAAAAATTACTAATCATACTGTTTCTCCCTGTCCAACTGACATTTGCACAGCAACCGGTTACGCTGGAGGAGTGCTACCGGTTAACGCGGGAAAATTACCCGAACCTGAAAAAGGCGGAACTTTCACAGGAAATCACCGCGTTGAACAAAGAAAACATTCAAACCAAATCCCTGCCGCAGGTTACGCTTAACGGACAGGCAACTTACCAGTCGGATGTAACGAAGGTGGATATTTCGATGCCTAATGTTTCCATTCCGCCGGTTTCGAAAGACCAGTACAAAGCGTATGCAGAATTCCGGCAGTCGATTTGGGACGGCGGCCTGGCTTCGGCCAACCGGCAACTGGAAGATGCCGTTCTGAAAAGCAACCTCAGCGAACTGGAAGTAGAATTGTACAAGCTGAACGAACAGGTGGCGCAGGCTTTTTTCACGGTGCTGGCAATGGAACAGCAAAACGAAGTGTTGGAGGCTCAGAAAAAGGTGCTACAGGAAAAATTAAATGTCGTGGAGTCGGGAATCCGAAATGAAACAGTCGAAAAATCGGCAGCACTTTCTGTTGAAGCAGAAATTGTGAGCTTGGAGCAAAATCAGTTGCAACTGGAAGCCGGAAAAGACGCTGCCCTGAAAATGCTCTCCATTCTCACCGGAGAAGAAATTACATCAGTAGCAGAATCAGAACTTCAACAGCCTGAAACCGGAAAGGATTCAGAAATTGTGCGCCCGGAGCTGCAATTGTTCTCGAATCAAATGGCGCAAATGGAAACACAAATGAACCTGCTCGGCAAAAAACGCCATCCGAAAGTTTTTGGTTTCGGTCAGGCTGGTTATGGAAAGCCCGGTTTAAACATGCTGAGCGATGAATTTGATACGTACTACTTAGTGGGCGTTGGTGTTTCGTGGAATCCTTTCGACTGGAATCAAACCAACCGCCAAAAACAGGTGCTGAAACACCGTCAGGAAATGGTTCAGCAACAGGAAAAAACATTCAGTCAGAACATCCAACTGCTTCTGGCACAGCAATCGGAGCAAATTAAGAAGCTGGAAAAATTGCTTGAAAAAGACAACAAACTGGTGGAGCTGAAAACAGCAATCACAAAAGCCACCGCCTCAAAGCTGGAAAACGGAACAATTAACACTGCCGATTACGTCCGTGATGTACAGGCTGAAACCATTGCCAGACTGAACCGCGAACTGCACGAAATTCAATTGAAGGATGCGAGAGAGAAGCAGAGGATAATTCAGGGAAAAGTGACAGGGGCAGAAGTGATCAGTGATCAGTCGCAGTAGGCAGTAGAGACACGCAATTGTGCGTCTTCAATCGTGCAATTCACCTGGTGACTCTTAGTTCACCTGGTGAATAAAAACAACGGCAGAAACGCTCTAAGCACATAAAAAACAAAATAATAAACTACAAAACAATGAAATACAATTATCTAATTACCGCGCTCGCCATCCTGTTTTCCGGATGCGAAAACAACGAGGGAAAATCAGATGCTTTCGGAAATTTTGAAGCCGACCCGGTGATTGTCTCTTCCGAATCTTCGGGAAAAGTGATTCAGTTAGACGTGGGAAAAGGCCAAAAAATCGATTCCGGGTTTGTGGCCGCCGTAATCGATTCCACGCAACTTCACCTAAAAATGAAACAGTTGGAGGCACAGCAAAAAGCGGTGCAGTCGAAACGACAAAGCATCAGGGCACAAATCGATGTACTGGAGCAACAAAAAGAAAATCTTCTGGATGATAAAAAACGCGTGGAAGATATGCTGAAAGACGGCGCTGCCACAAAAAAACAACTGGACGACATTACCGGCCAAATTGCAGTAATCGAACGGCAGATTGAAAGCACGCAAACGCAGTTCACCTCCGTTAACCGGGAGCTGGATGTGCTGGAAACGCAGGTCAGATCGACCAAAGATTTAATTGATCGCTGCACCGTTGAATCGCCGGCAAGCGGCACCATCCTCGAAACCTACATCGAACAGGGTGAACTCGCAGGTCCGGGAAAGCCACTTTTTAAATTTGCGGATTTGGATGACCTGATCCTGAAAGTTTACGTCAGCGGCGCGCAACTGCCGGATGTGAAAATCGGACAGCAGGTGGAAGTGCTGGTAGATAAAAAAACAAAGGAAAACCAGTCATTCACCGGCGAGGTGGTTTGGATCTCGCCCGAAGCCGAATTCACTCCAAAAATTATTCAAACCAAGGAAGAACGCGTGAAACTGGTTTATGCAGTAAAGGTAAAAGTAAAGAATGACGGAACGCTGAAGATTGGAATGCCGGGGGAGATCAGTTGGCAGTCGCAGTGATCAGTGATCAGTGTTCGGTGATCAGTGTTCGGTGATCAGTGATCAGTGATCAGTGATCAGTGATCAAGTTGATCGTGCAAAATGACAATACCATTTAAAAATATAAAGTTATGGATTTTAGAAGTTTTCATGTTTATAAAAAAGGATTTCAGCTTGCAATGAAAATATATGAGATTTCCAAAGGCTTTCCGAAAGAAGAAAAGTATTCATTAACGGATCAAATCAGGCGTTCTTCTCGTTCAACATGCAGCAATGTAGCGGAAGCCTACCGGGAAAGGAACTATCCGAAGCACTTTAAAAGTAAACTCACGGATTCCGATGGCGAGAACAGC
>NZ_JBSQIC010000079.1:0-17447 GCF_055108615.1 Tangfeifania sp.
CCGGTTGGCGGATCGGGGTCCTCAGTCAGGGTGTAAAAAGGCAGAGTAAATTTGAAATATTGCATAAAAGCCGAATTAGCTCAGTTGGTCAGAGCACGTGATTTGTAATCTCGGGGTCCTCAGTTCGAATCTGAGATTCGGCTCAAAAAAAATCCGGGGAGATACCGAAGCGGTCAAACGGGGTTCCGAGTGCTCGGGATAAATCTGTTGGCTGGCTAAGCCGGATTTAAAAATGAAGTTCATAAAATTAATGGGGAGATACCGAAGCGGTCAAACGGGGCAGACTGTAAATCTGTTGGCTAAGCCTTCGTAGGTTCGAATCCTGCTCTCCCCACCAAGCTCTGCATCAAAAAGATGTGGGGCTTTTTTATGCCTTAATGCTTTCCCTGGGGTAAGTGATTTTCAGCTATGTCCGAAAACCTAAAGTTTGAAAAGGTATGGTTTTAATATTTATTTTTAAATACCGAAAGCAAATGGAGTATCGGGATAGGTTACGAAGGAATTAAAGGTGAAGAATGGCACAATGGTGTGAATTTTTTGGTGAATTACCGGATGGTTCATTTTTCTTTCCTTTAATGACGGGCCAGGAGTCGTTTTTGAAAAAGAGGAAAACGAAACAGAAGTTTTGCCGGCTTTTCATGCTGAGAGTGTTTTTGAATTTACCATTTCCGGCATTCACCTGGAACCCCATGCTGGGGGTTGGTTTTAACAAAGAACACACCCACTTTTCGGCCGGAATTCATTTGGGGTTAGGATTTTAACGCGCATTTTCGTTATTTTTATCATGCTAACAAATAATGAGTAATGTCGCACAGGATAAATCAATTCAGCAACGGCGGTTTTATTGAATTTGACACCGGCAGTTTCGATGACTGGTGTGTTTTTGTAACACGCTCAAATGGTAAACGCTTTGCCCCCACGGATATTCAGTATTTTTCGCGACTTAAAAAACTGGGCGAAAAATATGGCTCCCGGAAAATTTATGATGATTTTGTAGTTATTTTTAACCGCACCCAACCCGAGGTAGATCCTGACACACTGAAGCTAATCCATTTCCTTAGCCGGTTTTATGAAAAAGATGCCCTCGAAGTTGAAATCTGGTTTAACGTATTGTATGCGGGGATGATAGCCGAAGAAAACAAGGGAAACGCCATTTTGGGCAAACGGATTAAAAGACTGGGAATGCACCAGGTTTTAATTGAAAATTTCAAACCCGAAGAGGCTGCTGTATTTAGCAAAGGGAAAAAGTGGATGGAGTTACACCGGTTAATGAAAAAACGGGGGTTTTAACGTTCAAAATTACAACTCAAAATCAACAGGCATGGGATTTAAAAAACGGTTAACTGTAAATACAGGAATCTGGCTTCCGTGCACAATTTCAGAAACAAATTTTCCAATTTGTGTGCCTGCCATGTTTGATTCCTGGTGGGTACGGAGAATTATCAACCCCGGATTCTCTTTATGAATGTAGTCGAGAATGACTTCATGTTTTTCCTTCCCCTTGGCTTTTAAAATATCCACATCGCATTTAATGTCCCTTTCCAGCAATATTTGCTTCAATTTTTCGGCATTTTTCCATGCCAGGCTTTTATTTGCAGAAATATTCAAACTCAGGGCGGATACAATTTTTATGGTTGCTCCATACTTTTTTGCAAAATAGGTTGCCCACAGCAGTTTCTTTTTTGTTGATTGTGAAAAATCTACCGGGATGACAATTTTCTTAATTTCACCTACATAATAATTCTTGTTTACGCATAACACAGGGCATTCTGACCGGCTGATTATTTTATCAGTTTCTTCACTGGTTAAACCACCTTCGGGTTCACTTTTGTCGATAATCATAAATTCATAACCACCCATTTTGGCCTGCCGTAACAATACTTTCCCGGGATTTCCCATTTTTACCCTGTAGGTTAAATTGTCGCGTACTTTTCCTTGTATGGATTGTTCTACAACCTCCTGCAGGTGCTTAAGTGCTTCTTTTTGTAAATATTCGCTTGTTCTGGGATTAAACAAACGTTTAAAAAAAGAGGGTTTATCAATAATGTTGTAAATAAAAATACGCATCCCCAATGTTTTCTGGAAAAACAGAGTTTGCTTTAATACTCCTTCTCCTTCTTTATTGGGACGTACAAGTGCTAATATGTTATTTGTTCTGTACCGCATTCTATACTAATTTTTCGTTTACCCCTAATATACGAAATTTTAGGGTTGCTGGTTTACATATATTTTGTAAAACATATTTTTATCTTCGAAAAAGTTCTCAAATATTTTATTAAAATGGAAATACAACTACTGCAATCGCTTCGATACCTGGAATGCTTTTGCGGGATTTGTTACAAAAAGCTGGTGGATATCCTGCTGACTGAGGCCGGCATCGCGCAATGCGGGAATTAAACTGTTTTCGATGTCGGTAAATCCCCTGAAATTTCCTCCTCCGGGTTCCCCGGGCTTGTACCAGCCGGCATCGTGAGAAAAAAGCAGTTTATGCAGCAATCCGCGGGTTTTCATTTCCCGGGCAAATTTTACGTATTTTTCAAGATTGTCAGGGGTGAAGTTATCGAAAGCAACCCAGGCGCCCATTTGTGCGGCTTCAAAATGTTTGTTAAAATCGGGTTCATTCTGTGCATGTGTCCAGATAAAAGCTGAAGGATGAACGCCTGCTTTTTTTAAGATATCAATTTGCTGAAAAGCGGGCAGGGCAGGGCCTGTGTGCGACATAACAGTTAATCCGGTTGCTTTGTGTGTAATGGCAGCAGCTTCAACAACCTTGCGGTTAATTTCTTCAAGCGGTTTCCCTTCAACGGCAATTTTTATGAATCCGGGATAAACGCCTGTGCTTTCAATTCCGTTGCGTGATTCGTCAATCCAGCGTTCGGCCAGTTGAGAGGCGGTTTCGGTGAAAGCGTGTTCCGGCAGAAATTTGGCATCCACCGCGCTGTAATAGCCTGTGTTTGTAATGAGTTGAATGCCCGATTTTTTACTGAGTATTTTCAGCAACTCCGGGTCGCGGCCTAAATAAGCAGGTGTACATTCCACCAGCGTTTTGTAGCCCAAATTTTTTATCTCAAGCAGATAGGGGAGCACTTTCTCCACCACGCTGTCGCGGTCCCAGCGATGGTAACCCGTGCTGTCGGCCCCGATAAAATCAACCAGTAAATGCTCGTGGTGCAGGGTTTTTCCCATTGCACCCGCAGGAATTTCACCATCAACAGTAATTACTTTGGGTTCGTGAATGTTACATGACGAAAAGATGCCAACCAAAAAACTGAACAGAAGCAGACGGTAAGTATTCATTATTTCAAAATTTTTGAAAAGATACAAAATCAGGGGAATTCAAAAAAATAAAAGTTAGCGTTAAAGAAACCTCACTTTACTTTTCCTGCTTTTCTTTTTCTGACAACGAGAAAAGCTCCCGAAATAACCAGTGCTGCACCGAAAATCGTGGCCAGCGAAAATCGTTCATGGATGATCCAACTCACTTCGAGCGAAGTCAAAATTCCCATGGTAATGAAGGTGATAATTGGGTTCAGAAAAATTATGACACTCACTTTATTGGCTTCGATATATTTAAGCGCTTGTGCCAGCGAGCTGTAAGCAATAAAAGTGTTTGCGCCGAGAAAGAAAATCAGCAGCCACCAGCTCCAGTGAAGTTGAAGAACCGGTGCCAGATTGATAAACGGCAGGTAAACCACAGCCGGAAATCCGAACAGGAACAGGTTGAGCGTTTGTCCGGGATGAACCGTCACCAGCTTTTTTTGCATGGTAGCATAAGCGGCCCAGGCCAGTGCACCGCTCAGTGTAAACAAAACGCCGAGGTTGTACTGTTCTTTTCCATCGAAAAATGCCAGCAGCTGATCGCGGTAAAAAAAGGCAAACCCGGCAAGCGCCACAAAAAAACCAATCATCTGTCGGCGCGAGAGTTTTTCCTTGAAAATCAGGAAGCCTGCCAGCGCCAGCGTAAGTGGCCCGAACTGGATAAACAGCTGGGCGTTGCTTGGTGTGGTATATTCAATACCGAGCATAAACCCCATGTAATTCCACGACAGCGAAATGGCTGCCAGAACAAGTAAAAGCGGTGGTTTAATCAGAATTTTCAGGGTGGAGGGTTGCCTGTACAACTGCCAGCCCAGTAATATTACAAACGCAATGAAAAAGCGAAACCAAACAATGGTAACCGGGTCAACTTCCTGCACCACCACTTTTAATGCGATGGCCAGAAAGCCCCAGAAGAAGGCGGTTACACAAGCATAAATAATGCCTTTTGTTTGGTTTTGCATGATTATTATTTATTGAGCTAATTAAAAGAAAACCAACCGTATTATTCCTGAAGTTGTAAGATCTGAATCAACTTTTGATTTATTTTGTTTATGGCATGATCTTGAAGTTCTCCTAATTTCCCAATAAATCAGTAAATGGAAAAGGAACCAGGATAATGTCTCCTTTTTTCATTTGTATTTTTCTTTTAGGTCGTTAACCGTATAAATATCTTCCTCGTTTTTTAAATATTCAAATGATTTGGAATCACTTGTTAATCTTTGAATACCTTCAGTGAGTATTTTATCATCTGTTTTTCTGAGAAGATTTTCAACAAACTTGTCTACTTCTTTTAACTTATCCTCAGAAAGGTGACCCAGTTTTTCCACCGTTTTTTTTAGTATCGTCTCGCGTGCCATCTCACTTTTTTTATAAAGATAAAAAGAATCTACTACCCACGCAATTGCGCGCCCAGCTCCCGCTCAAAAGCAGTTAGCAGTTTTTTCATGGTTTTGTCAATCTGCTTGTCTTTCAGGGTGCGGCTTTCATCGCGAAGGGTGAATTTCACGGCGTACGACTTTTTATCATCCGGAATTCCTTTGCCTTCATACACATCGAACAGGCCAACATCCTTCAGTATTTTCCGTTCGGCTTTGAAAGCTGCATCTTTAATCTGCTGGAAGGTAACATTTTTGTCAATCAATAATGCCAAATCGCGGCGCACGGACGGGAATTTAGGCAATTCATTAAAAGTAACCACGTGTTTTTGCTGATGATCGAGCACCGCATCAAACCAGAAATCGGCATAGTAAACCGGGTTGTCGATTTCAAATTTCATCTGGAATTTTTTAGATACAATGCCCATTTCGAGCACTGTTTTATTATTGTTTTGATAATTCAGTCCTTCAGCAAACAATTCATTTTCAGTGCCTGAAACCTGGAGCTGCTCCAAATTAAATCCAAAGCGTTTCAATAAATTTTCGGCAACAGATTTCAACTGGAAGAAGCTGCTCGGTTTTTGCTCCTCTTCCCAGCTTTCGGTTGCTTTGGTGCCGGTAATAAACAACCCGAGATGCTCCTCTTCTCGGTAATTGCTCACCGGGTTGTGTTGCTTTTCAGTGCCTTTAAAGAAGTAGCAGTTCCCGAATTCATACAGTTTCAAATCCTTATTCTGCCGGTTGGCGTTGTACGAAATGCATTCCAGCCCGCCAAACAGCAGTGTCTGCCGCATTCCGTTCAGGTCGGCGCTGAGCGGGTTCAGCAGGTTCACGGTATTTTCCCGTTTGTAGTTTTCCAGTCCTTCATAATGTGCTTCTTTGGTAAGCGAATTCGACCAGATTTCGTTGAATCCCTGGGCAGTCAGCATTTCGGCGGCCAGGTTGCGCAACTGGTCCGGGTCGGGCTTTTGCGCATATTGCAGCGATGCTCTTATCTGTGAAGGCGTTTCCACGTTGTTATATCCGTAAATACGCAGGATTTCTTCAATCACATCGGCTTCGCGTTTCACATCCACGCGGTAAGGCGGAACTTTTAAATCGAGGCCCTTTTCGTCTTCGCCTTCAATTTCTATCTCCAGTGAGGTGAGGATTAATTTCACCTGTTCTTTTCCCAGCTCTTTTCCAATCAACCGTCTGAGGTTGAACCATGAGAGATGCACCGGGAAATGTTCGGCTTTTTCGGGGTACACATCCACAATTTCGGAAGTGATAATTCCGCCGGCCAGCTCTTTCATTAGCATCGCCGCTCTTTTGAGGGCGTAAATTACGCCGTTTGGATCGGTGCCACGTTCAAAGCGAAACGAAGCATCGGTGTTGAGTCCGTGGCGGCGCGCAGTTTTGCGGATGTAAACGGGGTTGAACCACGCACTTTCCAGGAAAATGCTTTTAGTCGTTTCTTTTACGCCCGACTGGATGCCGCCAAACACACCACCAATACACATCGGCGCTTCGGTGTTGCAAATCATCAGGTCGTCGGCGTGCAGTTCGCGCTCCACCTCGTCGAGGGCGGTAAAATTAGTGCCCTCTTTCAGCGTGCTCACCACCACTTTGTTGCCAGTAATTTCGGCAGCATCGAAAGCATGCAGTGGCTGACCGGTTTCAAAAAGCACGTAGTTGGTTATGTCCACCACGTTGTTAATCGGCGTGTGGCCGATGGCTTTCAGCCGGTTTTTAAGCCAGTCGGGCGACTCTTTTATTTCGAGGTTGGAGATGGTTACGCCTGCATAACGCGGGCAGGCTTCCGGGGTTTTTACTTCCACCGGGATTTCCAAATCGTGATTATCTGCTTTAAAATCGTCAACCGACGGACGGGTATATTTTGTCGGTTCCTGCTGGTTCAGAAACGCCGCCAAATCGCGGGCCACACCAATGTGCGATGCCCCGTCGATGCGGTTGGGCGTGAGGTCGATTTCAATCACCCAATCCGATTCCACATTGAAAATCTCTTTGGCCGGGCGACCGATTTCGGTAGTTTCATCGAGTACAATGATTCCTTCGTGGTCGGTTCCGATGCCGATTTCATCCTCGGCGCAAATCATTCCCTGCGAAACCTCGCCACGGATTTTCATTTTTTTCAGTGTCAGTTCCTGGTCGCCCATGTAGAGCGTTGTACCCACCGGTGCCACCACTACTTTCTGGCCGGCGGCTACGTTGGGTGCCCCGCAGACAATGCGCAACTCCTCGCCGGTGCCGATGTCAACCGTGGTTTTGCTTAGGTGATCCGAATCGGGGTGCGGCTCGCAAGTGAGCACTTTACCCGTTACCAGGCCTTTCATGCCACCTTTAACGGTTTCCACTTCTTCCAGACTCCCCACTTCCAGACCGGTTTGGGTGAGTATTTCGCAAACTTCTTCGGGTGATTGATCCAGCTTGATGTAATCTTTTAACCAGGAATACGATATCTTCATTTTTAATGGTTTTTGCTCAATTTTTATGAATCCGACAAAAGTAAATATTTTTTATTTGAATGCCACGCATCTGGAATGAATAGGGGAATGCGTGCAAAATGATTTAAAGTTCTGCATACATAAAGTTCTTAACGGGATGACCGCCAGTTGGCAGTTAAAATGTTGTCAGATGACCGATTCTAAAAAGAGAGAGCCGTTAATTGAAGAGCTTTCTCCTTAACGGCTCACCTGATATCTACTCGATTACTTGTTGCCTTTTATTCAGAATACTTTTTGAAAATAGTTGTCGCGATATGACCGCCAAATCCAAAGGTGTTACTCATAGCATAATTCACTTGTCTTTTTTGTGCTGTTCCTAATGTCAGATTAAAACTATCTTTAAAATCGGGTTCTATGTCCACAGCGTTAATTGTTGGTGGAACAATATCGTTTTGAATAGCTTTGATACATGCAATTGCTTCGACTGCTCCTGCCGCACCTAACAAATGTCCTGTCATTGACTTTGTTGCACTAATGTTTAGTTTGTTTTGTGTGCCGAATACTCGTTCTATTGCTTTCATTTCACTGATGTCGCCTGGTGGTGTTGAAGTGGCATGAGTGTTTAAATAGTCGATGTCTTCAGTTGATATATTTGCATCTTCCAAGGCTGCAATCATTCCTAAATATGCTCCTTCGCCTTCCGGGTGTGTACCTGTAAGATGATATGCGTCTGCTGCCATACCACCCCCAACAATTTCGGCAATGATTGGTGCATTGCGTTCTACAGCGTGTTCATAGCTTTCCAGGATAATTGCGCCTGCACCTTCGCCCATTACAAAACCGTCCCGATTTATGTCAAAAGGCCTTGAAGCAATTTTAGGATTTTCGTTGTATGTTGATAAGGCTTTTGATGAATTGAAACCGCCAACGCTGCTTTCTGTAATAGGTGCTTCTGAACCGCCTGTTATTATCATATCTGCTTTTCCCCACTTGATATAATTAAAAGCGTCAATAATGGCAGTATTGGAAGTAGCGCAAGCTGAAACGGTTGTGAAATTTATTCCCCGCAGGCCGTATTTAATTGAAATAACACCCGAAGCTATATCTACAATTATTTTGGGAATAAAGAAAGGATTAAACCGTGGTGTGCCATCTCCTTGTGCAAATTCAGTTATTTGTTGCTGAAAGGTGCCAATGCCTCCATTACCCGACCCCCAAATAACACCAATGCGGTTTTTGTTCAGGTTTTCGAAATTGGTGTCGCTGTTCTTTATGGCTTCTTCCACAGCAATTAAAGCATACTGTGTAAATAAATCATATTTTCTTGCTTCAGCTTTTGGGATATAATTCAACGGGTCAAAATTCTTAAGTTCACATGCAAATTTTGTTTTGAATTTTTCCGGGTCAAATTTTGTAATCGGTGCTGCTCCGCTAACGCCATTTTTAAGCGATTCCCAAAAATCATTCACACTATTTCCAATAGGGGTCAATGCCCCCATCCCGGTTATAACTACTCGTTTCATACTATTACTGGATTAAATCGTTTATTATTGTCTCTTTTATTTGCTGAAAATCTTGGTTATAAGTTAATCTTGACAGTTGCTCCGCACCAAGAATATTCGTAATAATCATTAAGGCTTTATTCCTGTCATCAATCGTATAATTAAAAACACCTTTACCCTTTCCTTCTTCAAGTGTCTTGGTCAACCAACTTAAGGTATTGTCAGTAAGTTTTTTAAGTTCATTTTGAATAGCTAACTCAAAAGTGAGGTAATCATTCGTCAGAGAGCCTAAAATACTAATCTTATCTTCTGATTTTGCGACAGAATAAACAGTCAGAAACATCTTTATTTTATTCAATGGAGAGTGATTTTTGACCTTTAGCTCGAAATTTTCTAATTGTTTTAAATGTTTTTGGATGATGGCAATAATCAAATCCGATTTCGAAGGGAAATGGTAATGAATTGAGGCATTTTTTATTCCCAAGTGTTTAGATATGTCACTGAAACTAAATGCATTGCACCCTTTTTGTCGGATGTGTATATCTGCTATTTGTATAATTTTTTCCTTTGTTTTCATTATACAAATATACCTACCTATTAGTTAGTAGGCAAATATTTTTAAAAAAATCTAAAGCTTTTTAGGTTGGGGGTATGTTCACATCCATTCGTTTCTTCTATTTTTCGTCCGACTATTTACAACCAAAATATGAGCCCACTCTAAAAATTGTACTAAAAATTAAAGTGGACATGAATTTATTTTAATGGGAAACGACGAAGAAAATACAGCTGGTTTTGTTTGCCGACAAAGTGTTCAGGAATGAAATAGATATCATTTTTTGCATTTTCGGGCACAGTTTGCCTCTTTCATTTTGGGCAGTACGAAGGGGAATTGGGCAATGGGGTTTAGCACAACTTATTACTTTTTTTTAGCTTTATAAAAGTATCAGTTGAAAGTTCTTTCTGAAACTCATCTAAAACATAGCGTGCTTCAAGACGACTCGGCTCGTAACGTTTTTTTCTGAATATCCCGGTTGACATACCTTGCAGTTCATCATGGACGTTTTCCAGCGACTCGGTGATAGTATCCCGAAAGAGAGCCGCGCATTTCAGACAGGGATCATCATGCAGTTCAATGGTCTTATCAAATGCGTCTTTTAATGCAGCAATCGATTCTTTATAATCCTTTCTGTGCCGGTATTCCTGAAATTTCAAATAGTTTTCATTAATAACAGAAAGATGTTCTTTACACTTTTCGCCTCCAAACTGGCAATCCTGTAATTCAATTTTATTGGGGTTTGAATTTTCATCTCCTTTGGCAGTTCCTGAAAACAACCCACGTCTCGTTTTTCCCATATTAAAAGATTATCCCTCAAATAAAACAATTAATTTTTTAATCTTCAACCTTTCAGTATTTTTTCAATTCGTCCTTAAATATTTGGAAGGTATCAATATTGTTATTCAGGGTAATTTTGATGATCTTCGGGAAGTAAATTTCTTCGTCGTTCACTAACCTTTCAAAATCAAAATTATTTATGTTGTATGTAACAATAAGTTCATCCGACTGAAATTCAGGGTGTGCATTGGCGGTGTAAACATATTCTTTTTCCTCCTTTATCGGGGGTGTGTAAAAAATAACAGGCTCAGACCACGGACCGCATAGCTGGTCGGCAAGGCGATACCCAATTGATGCTCTGCCAAAGCCATAGGTTTGTATTTGAACATATTTTTCTGATTCAGGATCGTAATGTACTGAAAATTCAGTTTGACCAGTGAACAAGGAAGAGGCTTTCGGCTCCTCGGTAATTTTATCGGTCCATTTATTGTCGCTCCACCATTCCATTTTTGAGAAGTCACCATTTATGAGCTTCTCTTTTTCGAACCGAAGTAAATAGGTTTCGTGTGTGCCCGGTTCTTTCACTCCAAATGCATAAACATGGTTTTCATCTTGCAAAACGGCCGAAGAACCCACAACCACTCCATAAGTATCAGGCCCCTTGTGGTAGTTTATTTCCCATTTATCCGGCGGGTCCGAGGGATTGTTAATTACAGCGATGTGCCACGCTGTGGATTCAAAACCCATTCCACTTTCTACAGCAGTAACTTCAAAAAGAAAGATGACAAGTTTACCTTTGGTTACTATTCCATGACCGGTCCAAAACCAGTTGTTGCCGGGCAGTTCAAAAAAATCGTCAGGTTGCTGTTTTGTTCCGCCATGCCAGAAAGCTAAATCAGCGTGCAATGAGGTTGAATCCTGAATGGCAATGCTGTTTCGAATCAAATGTTTTGAATTCATCCTTTTCCCCGTTCCATCCTGGTCGATGAAGGTGTCGCTGAACAACCAGAGAATTTTACCCTGTCCGAGTTCAACGGTTGCAGCGCCATCAGCACCCCGCCAGTACTTATCCTTTTTGAAAATTGAATTGTCAGTTTCATTTACAGTAATGTTCTTTTCCTGTGCCGTTAAAAAGCATGGGAACAAACAAAGTATCAGTAGTATTTTTTGCATGATTTCAGAAATTTATGACCATGTATTTAGTTTTGTTTCCACAATGTGTTCATCAGTCCAAAGCACAAATCATCAATTTTTCCGGTTTCCTGATGAAAAGCAGAAACATTCGACAATATAATTATTCCGTGTTTGTTTTCGGTGTCCAACGCCATTGACGAGGTATATCCGCCAGTTCCGCCATTGTGCCAAAATATTTCGGTTTTTCCGTTATTGGCTTTTATGATGTGCCATCCCAGGCCCATTTGCATTTGGTCGCTTACAGTAAAAGTGGGTTGCCGCGTTAAGTTAAGTTCAGCATTGTTCGTGTCAAATTGGGCGATGGCAAACCTGGCCAGGTCATCGGACGAAGATAAAATTCCGCCGGCACCAGCCAACACATTCAAATCCCAGTTGGCCGTTTCATCTCCTTTGCCGTCAAGCCCTTTTACGAGCTTGTCTTTCACTTTATCGCGGTCGGTTGTTGACGATGCCATTTCATATTTTGAAAAAATATGCTCGTTCAGCAACTCCTCATAAGTTTTATTTGAAATGCCGGCCAAAAGGTATCCCAGAAGTCCTGCTCCCAGGTTTGAATATTCAAATCCGGCACCAGGCGATCGCTGGAGTTTCATTTTTTCAGTTAAATATTCCTTTAGTTTCTCTTCGTCGTAATTTTTATATGGATTGGCGGGATCGACAAAAAGTAAATTTAAATTGGAAGGTAGCCTGGGGAGGCCGGAAGTATGATTGGCCAGTTGTTTAAAAGTTATTTTTTTGCCGGTATTCATTTCAAGGCCGGTATAATCCTGGATGGGGGTGTCCAGTTCAAGTTTGCCATTTGTTACAAAATTTGCCAGCAGGGTAGAAGTAAATATCTTGGTGATTGAGCCAATCTCAAATATTTTATGGCGATTATTGAATTTTTGAATGGTATCATTGATTCGCTTGACCCCGAAAAATTTTACGAAACCGCTGTCGATAATGGCAACCGAGAGTTGGGTGTTTTCAGGAAACGATTTTGATTTTTCGTAAATGAGTTCAGTTTGTTCGCAGGAAATTTTGGAACTGGTATTTGTTAGTCCGTCTGCGGCTGCCGGAGTTTGGCAGCAGGTATATCCAACTAAGAATAAACCAATAATTGTGGTTACTAATTTTCTCATTTTTCTATGGTAATGTTGTATTTTTCTAAAAGGCCTGAAATGCCCAAAATTGAAAACTTTGCTTTTGTAATCCGGTTAATTTCAGGGTCAATGGAATAGTTGTAAGAGGTCCGGAAGTCAGCCTTTTCAATATTCGTATTTTCAAAAACAGCACCCGATAAATCACAATTTTCAAAAACAGAACTTGTGAGATCACACGTTGCAAATTCTACTTCCTGTAGTTGCGAATTTTTGAAAACCGTTCTTTTAATTTTTGTTTTGTAAAACGAGGAGTGATTAAGCTGGCAACTGTAAAACGAAAAAGAAAGTCCAAATTCATTGCAGGCATCAAACCGGAGTCCAAGCATTTTGCAGTCGCGGAAATGGCAGTCCCGAAATGCTGTTTTTGTCAGTTTCGCCAAGCTCAAATTGCAACTGTTAAATGTACAGTCCGTGAAAATAAAACAGGATAGTTCGCTGCTTGCGAAGTTGCAATTATTGAATGTGCAATTTTCGTATTCGCCATTTGTGAGCGGGATTTGTGTAAAATCGTTCTGGCTAAATATTTTGTCGTGTATGTATGTTTCCTGCATTTTCTGAATTATTAATTGTGGTGTTTTATATTTTCGGTGGCTTTACGACTACCCATTCCATTCGTTATAAAATTCTTTAAGAAACTGCTCCATGAATCGATGCCATATTATTGGCAGATTAAAAGAATTTGGTAAATATAATGACAGACAAGGAAAATTAGTAATGAATTGCTGCTATTTCTCGGTAAATTTTAGTCTCAGGCGTTTTATAATTGTATGACTGGTTGGGACGAATTATTTTATTTTGAATGGAAACTGAACGGTATGGGGAAGATCCCGATTTCGCTTTGCTCATCAAATTGTCTGTCCGACAACCGACGGAAGTTGGAATAACACTTTTCAGTGGGGATTTTATCAAAATTGGTTAGGATAGGGGAGTACTGATAGTTTTTCGTTTTCCATTCTTCCTGGAATTTGTCTATCTTATTTCTTACACTATCAGCTACCTTCATCGTTAATAATTTTCAGCGCAGAAATATAAAAAATAATGCCAGCAATTGTTTCTGGGTTGGGTTTTGTGATAGATTAATTCTGTTTTTACTCGGCCTTGTTGTCATCGCCGAGAAATTACTCCGGCTCCTTAATAAAGAAATCGAACCATTCTATTCTATTGCGTGCCCGGTTTTTATTAACTTTACTATGATTTTGGTAAAGTATCAGAAAAGGTAAAACCTGTCAAAATGAGTAAAAAAGCAGACGATTATTACGACAAGAAAATTGATAATGAATTAAAAAAGAAAGAGCTGAAAGAGAAGTACGGAGCCCATTTTTCTGAGTATAGTGAACTTCCCCCGGAAATGGAAAATCAATGGCTGAATTCAATCGACGAGTTTGAAAAACAGTTTGATAATGCAAAAACTATCACTGTTTGGGAATATATGGATAAGCCTTCTTTCAAAACGAAAGATGAACTAAAACCACATGAAATTTCAAATGAGTTGGAGCGGTTATTTGAATTGATGGGTGAAAGTAATATTGCATTAAACACCCTTTGTGAAGTTGAAGATGCTGAATTATACCGCTTTATTACGGAAGAACTATTTCAACATGAAATGGATGATATTCGGATACCAGGGATGATGAGCTGTTTTACCTACGAAGAATTTCACCCAAATGCAAAATTTGATATTGAACAGGCTATTGATTATTTTTTTAGAATGACAATGGCAAAGATGGAAAATATTGGTGGAACAGGCTACGATATGCTATATGTTGATACCGATAATCACAAGGATTCAGTTGGAAACAAAGTGGATAAACAAAATGTTATTGATTGCATCAATAATTTTTTAGACTCGTTCGATTCATTTGAAGTTGTTACATACGACGAAAAAACTTTTGAAATCAATCGGGAAGAAACTGATGCCAAAGTAACTTTTACCATTCATTTTAGGGGTTTATACGAAAACAATAGTCAAACATACGATTTCAGAGGTGATGGATGTTTCAAGTTAAAGCCGGGTGAATACGGTGGATGGGAAATGTACCATATTGATTTGCCGGGGTTAACCATTGCTTAGTTTTATTGCTTGTTCATTTCCCGATACAGAAAATAATTACTTCTGATTTTGAGACATTTAGGGCAATCGGGCATCAAATGGGCAACGAAATTGACCGTTTGAATAACAATCAAAAGCAGAAAACGGAAAATAAATTACGATTCTTTTAGTTTAGCAATCAGTGCTTTGAAGCTCTTTTTTATGTTATTTTCATTGGGTATTTCCTTAAATGCCATCTTTTCTAATTCAGAGGTGTAAACAAGCTTCAAATTTTTCCATAATTTATCAAAATCAGTCAAGATAGGAGAGTCCTGGTATTTTTTTGTTCTCCACCCTTCCGGATCATCAAATATAGCTTTATCATGCTCAAGCAAGGCTGTAAAGTCGGTTTTAAATGACTTTCTGTTTACAAATGAAAGACAGTCCTCATCTTGCATTAAATAGTGTAAATCGTAAAAATGTCTGATTTTTCCGGCAACTCCCTGAACGGAATTTTTATCAAATGAGAAACGAATCAGGGAAACCAGTTTTTCCAATAATGTTTGTCTTTTGTCGAGCACGTTTAGGTCAAATTGTTGCAGATCATACTTTTCAATAATATCTAAGGCGCCATTAATCTGAAAATATTCGCCAATCATGCTCTGAATAGTGGCCTGCTGATTTGGGTAAGGATTAGCAAATGAATTGATTTCAACAATCAGTTTGTCTGAAATATCTTCTGTCTTTGTACTTTTAAGAACAGTAGGGTAGTGATAAACCGATTTCCTAAACCGCGAACCCTTGCTCGTAATGCCGGGAGTTTCAGTTTCAATGAGACTTGCGGTTATTTTCTTCTCCACATTTCTGATGAGTGTTTTCATTTTGTTACCTGTCCAGTCCGGCTGGCTCATCACAGCAATATCCACATCTTCAGAAAACCGGTCAATCAATCCATACGCTTTGGACAATGACGTGCCTCCTTTAAATACTACAGATTTCACAAATGTACTGCTTGCCAACTGACTCAATACAAATGTAATCCAGTAATCTTTTTCAATCAAATAATCCCGAATCTCAAAATAATCAGAAGTTTCTTGTATTGCGGCTTTAAAAGTTTCAGTCTCGTTGTGCAGGTTCATTTAATCTTCCATTTTTGTTTATCCGGTATTAATTCATTCGAAATATCAATATTATACCAGGTTGTTGGGGTTAGACTTTTTAAAAGGCGATTGGCCATATTTGTGTAACCTAAATTTTCAAGGATTGCACCCGCCAGGGCTCTCGTGGATGCTGGATAATTTAGGGCTAAATCTGTTAATGATTTTACTTTATCCTCTTCCAATTCGCTTAAAAGATAGGAAAGGCGTTTAAATGATTGGTCAACAGTTGTATCAGGAATATTTTTTATAAATCGGATGCTATCCAATAGTTGTAACAGGAAAATATTGTTTTTGGTAATGGTATTCCACTGCCTGACAAATTTAACCTTGTATTTTCCGCGCTGTATTTGTTTTTTATCGAAGTTCGCACCTATCTGTATAATATTTGACAGTTGTGTTGTTAATCCCAGCTTATTAAAAATACCCAAACCGGTTATGTATCCCACCGGCTTTCGATTTTCAAACAGTAAATCCTTTACTACCTCATATTCATCAGGTCGAAGATTTTTAATGATCCCTTTTTTGGGTTTGTAAAAGCGGCCTTTTGAAAGTCGTTCTATGATACCGGCTTTTATTAACCGGAACAGTGCAATTTTTAAAGCGCTTTCCTTTTCCGGCTCAACCTGAAAGTCGTTGTACCCGAATACATAACCTTCCGGGAATTTCTCTATCTTATTTCTTACATTATCAGTTACCTTCATAGTGAATGATATTGGGTGCAAAGATATAAAAAGTAACGTTTATGCCGGTAAAAACGTTACTTTTTTCAATTGCAAGATGTCTAAGTTTTGAATAAACAATTCTATACAATTTTTTATTGGAAGTGAAGTCATTGTGGCAAAAGGTTCATATCCAAGTTTATCAAGCTTAATCGGTTTCTTTTATGGGGAGTACTTCCTTCGGTTTCATTTGAAGGACGAAATTCTTCTTTAAAGGTTATTGCTATTTTACCCAACTCATTAGCAATTGTAAATGAACTATAACTCTAAATACTATAATTTAATCAAATTGATTAATTTTATACTAAAATAACTATCAAATGATCAGAAAAGTTTTAGTTGTCAGAGTTTTGATTTCATTCATCTTCTTGTTACTCATTGTTGTTTATGAGACTAATTTATGGGGCTTTAAAATTGATACGGTATTTCTAATTCTTCTTGTTCTTCTGGTCACACCCTGGGCAACAAAATTTGTTGAAAGTATTGAACTGGGTGGTCTCAAAATTTATTTTAAAAAAGACATTCTTGAAGCCAATCGTAAAGTTGAAAATGTTGACATTAAAAACGGTGAAGAAGAAATAAAATGGAAAAATGAATTTACTATTGACGAAAAAATTAAGAACTTTACAAAATATCTTTCTTTTAAAGCCAGAGTAAACTATCCACATGAAGCTGGAGCATATTATTTACTTCAGGTTAAAATAAATGATATAATTTTGGATAAATCACATATAATAAATAGAGAACATGGTGCAAAAATAGCAAATGGCAGAATTAGAAGGACTTTTATGTCAGATGATAAAACATGGAATTTAGTTTATAGTCCTGATTTTATTTCTAATTATACGAATGAAAAATATAAAGTTTTGAATTTTGATCCATATTTGTTTGTGTTTGATATTTCAAAGTTCACCGAGAATAATACAAAAATTAAAATTACATTGTCTCATATTGGTCCTACAGGAAATGATGCATTTAAAAATCCTATAATAATTAGAGATTTAGTTACCTTCTAAAAGGTTACTTTCCGATACAGAAATTCTTAAAAATATGCCCAAGTACCTCGTCTGTAGATATTTCGCCGGTAATTTCGCCGAGGTAGTGGAGGCATTCGCGGATGTCCTGGGAGAGGAAATCGCCGGAGAGGCCGGAATCGAGGCCGTTCAAAACACGCACAATAGCCTCGTGGGCACTTTTTAGTATTTCGTAATGGCGGGCGTTGGTGAC
>NZ_JBSQIC010000080.1:0-17324 GCF_055108615.1 Tangfeifania sp.
TGAACCCGGAGGGTTCACATGCTTATAGAAAATGAGAAGCACCAAATACATACGACTCCAGCCGGAGCCGTATTTTCTCAATGATAATTGCCTTTTTCTATACACATTCGACCTCGCTGAGGTTGATTGTTTTTTAATGTTGCACTCATTCCGGCAAGGGTCAGAACAACATTTAAACAAATCCTGTTTCACGATGTTATTTCGTAAAGATTACAAGACCAAAATGTCTTAAATAAAAAAGTATGTACTTGGAAAAACCAGAAATTACCACAACAGCCCAAACCACTACCGGAGCTGCGTTAAAAGACTACTATCTGGCTAATTTAAGCCGGCATTTAAGTATTCTGGGACGCCGCGAAGTTCACAACGGAAGGGCGCACTTCGGAATATTCGGCGACGGTAAAGAGATTGTTCAGCTGGCTTATGCCAAAACATTTAAAAAAGGCGACTGGCGCTCGGGTTACTACCGCGACCAGACTTTTATGCTGGCACTTGGGTTGCTGAAACCCGAAGAGTTTTTCGCCATGATTTACGGCGATACCGATGATGAAATGAACCCCTCCACCGGGGGGCGAAATTTCAACAATCACTTTTCCACGCCCAACATCGATAAAAACGGCGAAATTAAAAACCTTGCAGATCAGTATAACTCAGCTGCTGACCTCTCTTCAACCGGTGGCCAGATGCCCCGACTTCTCGGTTTGGCACAGGCTTCAAAAATAGTCAGGGAAAATCCCGAAATGAAAAAGCACCTGAAAAACAATGTGACCGGCAACGAAGTAGCTTTTGGAAGCATTGGAGATGCCAGTACTTCGGAAGGGATGTTTTTTGAAACTATCAATGCAGCTGCTGTCATGCAGGTGCCAATGGCTGTTGCGGTTTACGACGATGGTTATGGCATCAGCGTTCCGGTGGAACTGCAAACTGCCAAAGCAAGTATTTCTGAAGCATTGAAAGGATTTCAGAAAGAAAAAAATACAAACGGAATAAAAATATTTACCTGCAAAGGCTGGGATTATCCGACCCTGGTGGATACTTTCTCGGAAGGGATAGATTACTGCCGCAAAGAGCAGGTTCCGGTGCTGTTTCACATTCAGGAACTCACTCAGCCACAAGGCCATTCAACCTCTGGTTCGCACGAACGCTACAAAAGCAAAGAGCGGCTGGAATGGGAAAAAGAGTATGACGGGCTCAACCAATTCCGGAAATGGTTGCTTGAATCGGGGAAAGCAGATGTGGAAACCATTACTGAAATTGAGAAAGAAGCACTAAAAAAAGCCAAAGAAGCCAAACAAAAAGCCTGGAAAAATTTCACATCAGGAGTTCATGCCAGTTCTCCCGAACTTGAAAAAATAGTTCAAAATGTAAAAAATCTATCAGAAGGAGAAATAGATAAACTGGATGAATTGAAAGAGGTAAAACAAAGAATATTTCCCACACGCAGAAAATATTTAACTTTTGCCAAGCGACTGTTTTTCGAGCTTCATGGAAACGAAAAGCTAAATGATGAAAGAGAAAAATTAAGAAACTGGATAGCTGAATTTGAAGGACAAAGTTTTGATTTTTACAACCGGCAATTAACCCGCGAAAATCAGGATTCTGCGGTAAAAGTTACCTCAGCACCTGTTAAATACGATGACAATTCAGCGGAAGTTAACGGTGCTGAAATTATCAATTCCAATTTTAACGTGCTTTTCCAAAAGCACCCGAACCTGGTAACTTTTGGTCAGGATACCGGGATGCTGGGTGACGTAAACCAGGGAATGAAAGGCATGCAGAAAAAATACGGTGCCCACCGTGTTTCCGACACAGGAATCAGGGAAACAACAATAATCGGACAGGGCGTTGGATTAGCCATGCGCGGGTTCCGCCCCATTGCCGAGATTCAGTACCTCGACTACCTTATTTATGCGCACTCCACACTCAGCGACGATTTGGCCACACTGCAATACCGCACCAAAGGAAAACAGGCGGCTCCGGTAATAGTCCGCACGCGGGGTCATCAGTTGCAGGGAATGTGGCATGCTGGTTCACCCATGCAAATGCTGCTTGGCTCTATACGGGGTGTTCACCTGTGTGTACCGCGTAACATGACGCAGGCCGCCGGAATGTATAACACACTTCTCGAAGCCAACGATCCGGCACTGGTAATCGAACCGCTGAAAGGATACAATGTAAAAGAAAAATTGCCGGCCAATCCCGGTGAATACAAAGTTCAAATGGGGGTTCCAGAAATTTTGAAAGAAGGAACCGATATAACAATTGTAACTTATGGCTGGAATGCCCACCATGCAATAAAAACTGCCGGGCTACTCCAGAAACTGAAAGGTATTTCGGCTGAAGTAATCGACGTTCAAACACTCATGCCTTTCGATGTTAACCATATCATCCTGGAGTCAATTAAAAAAACCAATAAAGTAGTTTTTGTTGATGAAGATGTTCCGGGTGGCGCCACGGCTTACATGATGCAAAAAGTGATGGAAGAGCAAAAAGCTTATGATTACCTCGATACGGCACCGCGCACGCTTCCGGCGATGGCACACAAACCCGCCTACGGAATAGATGGGGAATATTTCTCAAAACCAAATGTGGAAAAACTTTTTGCAACCATTTATGAAATGATGCACGATGTGGATATTAAGAAATATACAGTTTTATAGATTTTCACTGATACATCCAATAATTTTAAGCTGAAACAAAAGGCTGTCTTTAAAAAAGATAGCCTTTTTTTTAATTACCAAATGTAATTTTCAAAGCACCACTAATCAAGCCATAAACAAAATATTTTTGATTATAAAATCCGAATTGATATTAAAAGTTCAACTTTTTTATGGGCTGAACAATTCAATTGCGGTTTTTGAATATTATCTTCGCAGGCATTGAACCGAACAGGTTATGGAATTTTCAAACAAAACCATATGGATAACAGGAGCTTCCTCGGGAATAGGGAAAGCTACCGCCATGGAGCTTTCGAAAAAGAAGCTTCATTTAATTCTTTCAGGAAGAAATGAAGAAGCATTAAATGATGTGGCCGTTTTTTGCCAAAAGAATGGCAGCTCTGCAAAAGTAGTCCCGTTCGATTTAGGCAATGAAGAAGCTGTAGTAAGGGCAGCTCAAAAAGTTTTGGCAGAAGAAAACAAGATTGATGCACTTTACCATTTTGGAGGCATCAGCCAGCGGTCGTTGGTTAGTGAAACATCCACGGAGGTTGATCGTAAAATTTTTGAAGTGAATTTTTTTGGCACTGTTGCCCTTACCAAAGCAATATTACCTGCTATGATTGCAAACGGAGGCGGACAAATAGCGGTTACATCGAGTATTGTGGGAAAATTCGGGTTCCCCTACCGATCAGCTTATTCTGCGACAAAACATGCACTGCATGGCTTTTTTGAAAGCCTAAGAGCCGAAAATGTGGCTAACAACATCCGGGTTTCCATTATTATTCCCGGTCGCATAAAAACAAATATTTCAGTTAATGCGCTCGAAAAGGACGGCACGGCACACGGGAAAATGGATAGAGGTCAGGAGAAAGGAGAACCGGCCGAAAAAAGCGCAAAAGTTATTTGCCGGAAACTAAAAAAAGAACGAAAAGAAATACTGGTTGGCGGAACAGAACTGATTATGGTGCATATCCGCCGGTTTTTCCCACGAATTTATTATTATTTGTCGTCAAAGGTTGAACCTTTGTAAAAAACTCAAAATCAAAAGTAAAATGTCAGCAAAAATTAACGGAATTCAGCAGTTGGGTGTAGGCGTTGAAAATTTACAAGAGGCCTGGAAATGGTATCGCGAGCATTTTTCAATGGATATCCGCATGTTTGAAGATGTGGCCACGGCAGAACTCATGCTCCCGTACACAGGGGGTAAACCACGTGAACGGCACGCGGTGCTGGCGCTCAATATGCAGGGCGGCGGCGGATTTGAAATCTGGCAACACAAAGGGAAAAAACCGGAATTGCCCGGTTTTGAAATCCGGCTGGGTGATTTAGGTATCAACATCGGAAAACTGAAGACAGACAACATAGAAAAAGCATTTCAGAAATTTTTAGCTGAAGGACTGGATATTTTGG
The DNA here is from genome assembly GCF_055108615.1 of Tangfeifania sp. Classification (NCBI taxonomy): domain Bacteria; kingdom Pseudomonadati; phylum Bacteroidota; class Bacteroidia; order Marinilabiliales; family Prolixibacteraceae; genus Tangfeifania; species Tangfeifania sp. Next base: position 4,071 of record NZ_JBSQIC010000080.1, read on the forward strand.
GCGAAATATCGAAAGACCCGGCAGGAAGTGAACATTTTTATCTGAAAGACAATTTCGGAAATTTATGGGAAGTAAAGCATGAACACGAAGTTTTCAGGCGCGAAAAATCCGTGAACGGTGGAGTGCTGGGAGCTGTGATCGGGGTAAAAAACCTGGACGAGAGCCTGAAAGTTTACCGGGATATTTTGCAGTACGACAAGATTGTGTACGACAAAACTGACTCTTTTGCTGATTTTTCAGTTTTGCCCGGCGGCAACGGACAATTCAGGCGCGTACTGCTCAAACACTCCGATGTGAAAAATGGCGCTTTCAGCCCGTTTTTCGGCTCATCATATATTGAACTGGTGCAGGCACTCGACCGCCAACCCCGAAATATTTATGAGGGCCGGATTTGGGGTGACCCGGGATTCATCCACATTTGCTACGACATAAACGGCATAAACGAATTCCGCAAGAAAGTGAAAGAAGCCGGGTTTCCGTTTACGGTTGACAGTGCCCGCGATTCGGAAACTTTTGACATGGGCGAGGCGGCCGGAAGCTTTGCCTACATACAGGCACCCGAAGGTACGCTCATTGAGTTCGTGGAAACCCATAAAATACCTATCCTGAAAAAATTTGGCTGGTTTGTGGATTTCCGAAAACGGGGCCATCACCCGCTGCCCAACTGGCTGCTGAAAATGTTCCGGTTTAACCGAGTGAAAAATTAAAAATATATTTGGATTATTCCTGATTACATGATTTACTTTAATTGCAATTCAACTTGAAAAAATGTGTTTTTGAATGAATTAAAAAATCTGCTGGAATTAAAAGTTGCCTCTGGGGTTTATACGTTGAATGACTTTGAAAAAGAGCGAATTTTTTTAGCCAGAAATCAATTGAAAAAAGGAGGAACTATTTCAAACGATAAAATTCACAATCAAATTCAGGAATGGTTCGATACAAAATAGAATGGTCACCTGAGGCCAGAGAAGATTTGATTGGTATTCTTGACTTCTACAATAAGCGAAACGGTTCATCGACCTACAGCAGAAAACTTTATAATAATTTTTTCATAAGTTATAGTTTAAAAAAGGTAATTTAATCCAATGTATAATCCCGAATCGCCATCGCGTTCGTCGGCAGCAAAACCGTAATCCACGGCAATTACAAAATTCTGGTTCATTGCAATGCGCAGGCCGGCACCGTAAGAAAAGTGCATACTTTCAGCACCAACATCAAAATATTCATCAATACTTTCATAGCCAGGATGTAATACTAATGTTGTTATTCTGTTTTCTCTTTCTACATTTATTTTATCAGTTACCTGCCCAAAATCGACAAACCCGTTTAACCCGAGGTAAAAATTATTGTTTATAAACTGAAACCGTGCGAATTTCCATCGGGTTTCCACATTCCCGTAGAAAAACCCATCGCCCATAATCCGGTTACGGCGAATGCCGCGTAACGATTTTGCGCCTCCCAGCCCTTCGGAGCTGGCTCCTTTTAAAACCGAAGTAATCACCTGTGTTTGGTAATAAAACGGCGTATGTCCCGCAACCGTTGTTTGATAAGCCAACCGGTAAACCAGCGACAAATCTTTGGGAATCAATGTAAAATACTGGCGATGTGTGAGATTAAATTTTACGAAACCGCTTTCCGCTCCCAGAAATTCGGGAGCTCCAACCAGCACTGCTTCGGTCCAGATTCCTTTCATGGGATTGGGTTTGTTGTCGCGGGTATCGTAAACCAAACCGGCTTTGAGTGTGGGCACAAACCCACCGTCAGCTTCGTCTTCCGGTATAATATTCCATTCATCCCTGTACTTTTCATAAAGGCCGGGTTGTTCCGCGAGCGGGGGTAATTTTTCAGCATCGTCTTTTCCATCGTTTAATTTATCGATATCAACCGAGCCTACAGAAAAATTCAACAAATTTATGCCGGCAGCCCAGCGAAAAATGCTTTGCGAAAAATTGCCCTGCAAATCCACTTTAAACCGAAACAGTTTCCGGTCGTATTTGTAAAACACGCGGCTTTTATACTCTTCTGTTTGGTCGTCAATCCAGTCGGGGTTAACCACTGCGTCATATCCGTTAAAACCGTAAAAATCGTAAGCCTGGTCAGAAAAATAACTGATATCAACCGAAGTTTGCAGGCCCTCAATCAACTTATCCGAATCGTAGTAAAACCGGTTAATTCCACTCCCTTTTGTAAAACGCGACACCTCGAAATAGAGTGAATGATCGTAGTTGGGGTAACGACTCCCATCACCATAATTGTATAAATTTACCAACGCTCCATACTGAAATCCCAAATCGGTGTCGAAGGTAATGGTGGGCAAAGCACCAAAATTCCATCCTGTTTTTGTAACATCTTCCTGCGACCAGGCATAAAAAGAAATGAGGAAAATGCTCAAAAGAGGAAAAACTTTCTTCATAAGTCTTGATTTAGTGAGAATTGTATAATTTTATCTGAAACGAAACTAATGAATCGATCAACTTAAACATAAAACAAATTTCAACAAACTAATATAGAAAAAAATAACAGTGGTTTTTAACTTTCTGAAAAAATCAGTTGATAATGAAACAGAAATTTGTATTTTTAAACTTTTCAATATTTATTGATATACTTTTGAAATAAATTTAAAACTAAAATCAATAGTAACACGTGTCAAGATGAAAACAAACAGGAGAAAATTTTTCCAAATTGCCGGCGTTGCGGGAGCCGGGATGCTTTCAGGGGGATTAGCATCATGCAGCCGCGAAAGCAATGGAAGCGGGGAATCGGCCCTTTCATCCATTAAAGAATCAGTTAATAAGTCGCATCCGCAACAGTTTAATATGAGCGGATATGCAGCACCTAAACTCGAAACAGTTCGAATAGGCTTTATTGGCTTGGGCAACAGAGGTCCCGGTGCTGTAGAACGGATGTCGAATATTGAAGGGGTAAAAATTACCGCGTTGTGCGACAAAAATCCGGCGGGTGTTGAGCGGGGCCAGCAAATCCTGGAGAAACACGGTCTGCCAAAAGCAAAGGAATATACTAACAGCGAAGATGTTTGGAAAGAACTGTGTGAAAGTCCGGATGTGGATTTGGTTTACATTGCCACGCCCTGGGATTTGCACACCCCCATGTGCGTTTATGCCATGGAAAACGGGAAACATGCTGCCACCGAAGTACCGGCAGCCGGTACGGTAGAAGAAGCCTGGCAGTTGGTAGTAACATCGGAACGGACCAAAAAGCATTGCATGATGCTGGAAAACTGCTGTTATGATTTCTTTGAACTTCTTACATTAAATATGGCCCGCCAGGGTTTCTTTGGCGAAATTGTACACACAGAAGGCGCTTATATTCACGACCTGCTGCAAAATAATTTCGACAAAGGTTCCTATTCGGATATGTGGCGCCTGAAGGAAAACCAGCAACGAAACGGTAACCTCTACCCTACTCACGGTTTGGGGCCTGTTTGCCAGGTACTGAACGTGAACCGGGGCGATAAAATGGATTACCTTACTTCCATGTCAACCGACGATTTCCAAATGGGAAAAATGGCGGCAGAACTTGCAGCAAAAGATGGTTTTTACGAGCAATTCAACACCGACAGCTACCGCGGGAACATGAACACGACAACCATTCGCACCAACAAGGGTAAAACCATAATGATTCAACACGATGTAACCAGCCCTCGTCCGTATTCAAGAATACACCTTGTAAGCGGTACCGAGGGGATTGCACGCAAATATCCCACCCCGGGTAAAATTGCCAAAGGCCACAGCTGGTTTAGCGATGACGAAATGAAAGTACTTGAAGAACAATACACACCTGAAATTGTAAAACTGGTTGGCGAAATGGCCCGTAAGGTTGGTGGCCACGGTGGCATGGACTTTATCATGGACTGGCGCTTAATCGATTGCCTGCGCAATGGAATTCCACTCGACGAGGATGTTTACGATGCAGCATTGTGGAGTGTGGTTGGGCCACTCAGCGAATGGTCAGTTGCCAACCGTTCCGATTCAATTGATGTACCTGACTTTACAAACGGTTCGTGGAAAACCAACGAGCCTGTTGACATTGAACTCAAACGTGGCGGTACAACCGGAGTAAAAATTACAGCCGAAGCTGAAAGCCAGCTCGATATTTGATCCTTTTTGTCATTCTGCACGAAGTGAGAAATCTGTTTTTTTAAAGATTTCTCACTTCGTGCAGAATGACATTTTCAAAAATTACCGGATATAATATTAATCAGTTCTTCATTTCGGAAACCTTCTCCGTCGATCAATCCAAAGCTGCCGCTTTTATAATTCCAGTTGGCATATCCAATTCCCGTTTCCTCAAAAAGTTCAATCATATCCCGGTACCAGTTCAAACGGTCTTGCTCAGGCGGACCAGCTATAATTCCAAATTCTCCGCAATAGAGAGGTACCCCTAATTCTTTGGCCTTTTGAACAGGCCCCTGCCATTTTTCCAGAATCCATTCTTTATTGAACTCTTTGCCAACCCAATCCTTCGCAGCATCTTTCATCTCCTCCGGTAAATTATTGAATTCTTCTTCGGTTAAAATAATTCCGGGATAATGAACCGGGCCTTCATAATCTCTCAAGCCTGTCCAACTTGCATTGTAATGTGTTAACAAAAAGGGTTCATAAAAGTGAAAACTCAATAAAATATTCGGATCATTGGCAGGAACTTTTAACTCATCAAACGTATCGACCGATTGCCAGCGGTTGGAGCCAATTACTATAGTACGCTCAGGCTCCAGTTCCCGGATTACTTCCACAGCGCTGGCTACAAGATTATTCCATAATTCCGGATCATCGGCCACTGCTTCATTCATCAGTTCGTAGGCCACCATTGAGTTTGGATACTTTTTAAGTGAGGCAGACAAATCGCGCCATAAATCGTAAAACTTTTTCTGTTCAGCCGGGTCGGTCCAAAGAGGTTTTTCTTCAACATTAAAATGATGCGAACGCAAAATGTGTAAATCCACAATCACACGTAAATCGTATTCTGCACACCAGTCGATACAGTTTTCCATTAACTGGAAAGCAACAGGGTGGCGTTGTCTGTTTTCGTCCCACATTTGCTCTTCATCAATGGGGAGCCTCACATGGTCGAATCCCATATTTGCAATAGCTTCAACATCTGCTTTGGTAAAAAACTGCTCCCGTTCAGCTCCCCTTTGCTCGCTCTGTGATAGCCAATGGGCGATGTTGGTTCCTCTGAAAACTTCAAATTTTTCGTTGTTTTGACTGGTAGGTGACTGACAAGCAAAAATAAATACAGCAAAAAAAATAGCTACAAATTTTTTCATAATAATATTAATTTAGATAATTTTGGTTATATTAAAAATAGTCATTACTTATACATATCGCTGAATAACTTCTGAAACAGCATGGCAGTAATGCCCAGCAATCCTGATTGCTCCCAAATATCTGAAATCACAATTTTGGTATTGGCAACAATTTGTTCCAGACAATATTTGTTCAATGACTGCTGAATGGGTGTAAGCACAAACTGGTTGGCTGTTGAAATGGGGCCGCCCAGCACAATAATGCCCGGGTTTAGCAACTGAATAGTTATTGACAGTCCTTTCCCCAGGGCAAGTCCAAGTTTATGTAATAACTGTATAGAAAACTCATCTCCTGCTTTGGCGGCAGAAATTACATCTTCGGGTGTTAATTCACTGGTTCGCCCCTGAAACTTCCCGGTAAGCTGCGATACGACTTTGTTCTCAATTCCAATTGCTGCTTCACGCAACAATACATAAGCAGAAGTCACAGTTTCCAGGCAGCCTCTTTTACCGCAAATACACAAATTGCCGTTCTCAACTAACTGAATGTGCGACAACTCACCGGCAAAACCGTTGGCACCGTTATATAGTTTCCCGTCCAGAATAACACCCAGGCCAACTCCCCAACTCCAGTTTACAATTATGGAATTGTGGTGCCTTTGGGCGGCTCCAAAAATATATTCCCCATAGGCCTGCATCCGGGCATCGTTGTTGATGTAACCCATTTTGCCGAACTTTTTTTCAAGCCGCTCTTTCACATTTCGGTACGCCTCGTTCTTTATGGTGTGGTTAATACCGTGTACCTCATCAATTAGCCCGGGCATAGCCACGCCAACGGCATAAATCAAATCTCCATTCAGGTTATTTTGCTGAATCAAATCCTGTGCATTACTGTAAATTTTTTCCGTCAGTTTATTGTCGTCAATTGTTGTATCAAAATTCCGGACGGGAGTTACCTGTTGGTTGTGAGTATTGAATACTGAAATTTTCCCGGAGTATCTTCCAAGCTCACAGGCCACTATATATAAGGAATCATTGGATAATCCGTAAAGTGTAGGTTTTCTGCCGCCGCTGGATTTACCGGCACCTTTAACTTCCACAAATCCGCCTTCGGTTAATTCGTTCAGAACTGTTATGGCAGTGGGCAAACTAACTCCAATTCGTTTCCCAATAGCAGGCCCTGAAAGTTTTTGATGACTATACAAAAGCTGAAGTATTTTCTTTTTCTGCCGGTATTTTTTGAGTTCGTTTCCTGAAAGTGGCTCGTTCAGATTGGTTTTTTCGAAAATCATAAAACAACTATTTTAATTCCCTGATGCAATTTTAAGATATTTTCCATATAAAAAGTACCTTATAATTCATTTTTTAATAACTGTTTGTTAACCACCGAAATTAACCAAAAGAGGCAACCGCAGCTACCTCTTTGAAACTATGAACTATCTATGAAAAAACACTATTCCATTTCTTCAATCAATACGCCCGAAATATTCCAGGCACTGAAGCTGTTACCTTCCCTTTCGCCAATTGGAATGGCAACTTTCAGGGTATGCTTACCGGGTGATAAATTGGTAAGCGGAATGTAACCCGGGTTGGTTGCCTCGCCGGGACACCAGCCCGAGCGGCTGTAATCGCTCGAGGTTATTCCGTTCCAGAAATTACCCGAAGAAGGATTGTATTTTCTGTAAGTGCCGCAATCGGTGTTCCACGGAATGTAGCTGTGGATCAATTCTCCGTCGATAAAGATTTCGTTCAGCTTTTGGTTAAACTCATCACCGCCGCCCCAGCCGCCGTGTCCGGTTGAAATATAACGCAGGTAAACATTCTCCACCTTTTCGGGTACGGTAAAATCAATTTCCAGCGAATCGCCTTCGAACATGGTTCCGTATTCCTGTCCGGCCATTTCCATAATGTTGAGCGTATTGAATAGCGAATAAATCCAGGGTTTTTCGTTCTGTTCATCGCGCACCACGCGGCTGCCCGGATGGTATTTTAAATCGAGGCTGACTTTGTGCCCGCCTTTGTCGTAATTTCCAATATAAACGCCAATCCAAACCTCGCCCTGTAATAATGGAAGCAGCTCGGTAACGTCCTGTTTGTAAAACGATTTGTCTTCCCACTCCTGGCCGTAAACCTGCACTTCGTCGTTGTAGTGGTTGATTCCGAATGTGGTAAAGAAACGAATCAATTCAACGGCCGGCAAAAAATCGGGAGTGGCCACTGTTCCGTGATAACTTTTCCCGTTGGCGGCTTCAAATGCCGGCACGGTTTCAATCCCGTTTTGAAGCGCATTCATAAACGACTTTTCTTTACTTTGCGGAATCATAAACACCGAACCTGTCCGGTCGTACGCATCGCCGTTTGAGTACTGGGTCAGTTCGGCAAACACCTGGTAATCGGAAGTTACATCTGGCAGTTTCACTTTTTTGGCAATGACTGTTCCGCCAGCATAGCGGTAAATTTTACCGGGTTGAAATCCCTCCGGGTTCACTATGGTATCTCCCCAGTTTATTTGTGCATCGTCGAACACATTCACTTCAGTTATAAAACTGTCGGTGAGTCGGTGTCGGTAGAGCGGCTGATCCGCTTTTTCTCCCAAATCCGCGGGAATAATCTTTTGGGGGTATTCTGCATCCAGTTTTTCGATATTGGTAGCAACCTGTGCATAATTTCCGTTGCGTACCGTTTTTAGCACCAATCCGTCCACAACCCCATAATTCATCGATGGGGTTCCGCGGGCGTTCAATTCGGTGGTAAACCAGATTTCAATGGAATTGGACCGTAAAACGGCCATTGCTTTTTTGCAGGTGTAGCCTAATATCTCGTCGGTTTCTTCAGTGATGGTAATTTCAGGATATTCTGAAAAATCTTTTTCGGTAAAAATTCTGGTACCGTCAGCCAAATCGGCTACCTGGTAAGTTTTTTCTTTGCTAAAATCCATATAAGAGGCTTCTTCGGGAGTTTGCGGAATCAGTTCCACATCGGGCCGTTCAGAATATGCTTTTGCTTTTTCGGAGCCTGCAAGCAATATTGTTTGGCCGCCACGTGAAGATTCTTCGCCGTTGATTACCCAGTTGTACGTAATTTTAATCTGTTCTTTTGAATTTGCAGCAAACACACTAAACATGAGAGCTATCGACAGCAGTAATATTTTTTTTGTTCCTGACATTGTTTGGTTTTACTGATTTTAAATTTCCGTGGAATAATCTCATTCCTTCTTAAAAAAACAGAAACCGCCCCCTTATTGAGACGATTCCTGTTCTATTCATTTAACTATTCAATAAAATTGAGTTTTTCTGCTATTGCGGACCAGCACCGTAGTTCGGGTTTTGCTCGTCGAACCACAGTCTTTCTGAGTTCAATATTTCAGGATCTGATGTTCCTGTTGTGAAACCTTGTTCCTGAACTGCTTCCAATTCATTTTCGTAATTTTTACTATCCTCTGTTGGTGTACCTACTGTAAACCTTCTCGGGAGAGTTAGTTCATTTCCTGATGTAAAAAGCGGATCCCATGCCAGATACTCACTATTCCGTTTGGGTATGCCCGAACGACGAATAAGCGACCAAACATCACCGGGTGTATTTGCAAAGTTTATATATTGCTGTATATAAACCTTTTCCAAACCATCGGTACTCAAATCGTATGCGGGTTGTTCAAGCACAGCATCAATTTCACCTGCTTTTAACTGAGTAGCAGCTTCTGCAGCCATTTCAGCATCCTGGTAAACCGGATCGCTTTCATAATAAGGCATTTGGTTATTTTTAGCCAATGCATCTGCCCTTAGTATTGAAAGTTCTACCCCGCGGTTGAGGTATTCCTGGGCCGACTTTGGCAGGTTTGCCCCAAGCAACTTAAATTCAGCCAAATAAAGATTTGTTTCTGCTGAACTTCCCAAAATTACATTCAGTGGAGGATCGTTATCCTTCAGTTGAATTACACGTCCACCCGGTTTTGTTGGGTAGGTATAATCATAAGTAGTACGAACCAGCTTTTCCGAAAACAATGAAGTTGCGGAATAAGTTTTTTCCACATCATTCAATGTTATCCGGTAAAGTGTTCCCTGGTCAAAATAGATGTCGTTTTCTGCAGCAAGTGTAGCATCGGGTGCAAGTGGGACACCATGATATCTTACCCATGGTTCGCCCGGTGCTTTCCAGTTTGCAAAGTTACCTTCAGTATCAAATTCAACATACTCTTCCACGTATGGTGGTAAATCTTTACCGGCATCAATAAATGCCTGAACTACTTCGGCGTTAAAATGGTTCTTTTCGAAAATGAAACGTAAACGAGGATCTCTGTTTTCAACTAAAAAGTCAATAATATTTCTTCCGGCATAACCAATCCACATACCATTTCCGGTACCGTAATACTTAACACCCCGATTGTAAACAAAATCATCATCGAGATTATCCATATAGCCAGCAGAGGAATTTGCAACTTCCTGAGCAATTTCAAGAGCTCTCGACTGATTAGTATTTACAAGTCTTGCTGCAATCTTGAGTTTCAACAGGTTGCAAAATTTAGCCCATTTTTCGTAGTCGCCACCGTAAATTACATCCTGATCTCCCAACACCACCTGGTTTTGTGCAGTAGTCAACACCTCAATAGCATTGTCAAGTTCTGACAGCCAAATATTGAATAATTCTTCCTGGGTGTCGTACTCAGGCGTAATTAACGGAGGAGTTGTATAAGGTGCCAAACCGGCTTCAGAATAAACCATTGAACCTGTGAGGTCAGTATTTGTAATCGCCGGTTGAATCTGAATAGCATAAGTAACAGATTTTAATGCCTGATAAACAGATTTGTCTTCCTCATTCATCGCATCAATCCGATGCCGCACATCCATTGTTTGCGGAATCAGTGCTGAATAGATATTCTGTGTTCCAAATGGTCCCATTTCAGCCATTGCCGGGCCGTTTCCTCCCTGTACGGTTGTAATTTGCGACCATGGATAAATATACTGGAAATTATTATAAAACCAGTTTGTATAATCGTTACCATACATTTGCTCTACAGCTTTGGTAATCGAGTATCTCAGATCGGGTTCAGATAAGCTGGATGGATTTGTGTTCAAATCGGCAAATTCATCTTTATCGCACCCTAATGCAATCAAAAATATAAATGCAAAGAGTATTTTAATTTTATTTTTCATTGTTTTCTAATTTTAATTGTTTAAAAGTCAACAGATAAGGTGAATGTATAAGTTGCAGTATATGGCATTACAGAACGTTGCAAAAAGCTGGCATCACTTGTTGTACCACGCAAACTTTCAGGATTCATGTTATTTGGCATGGTATTGTACAAGTAACCAAGATTTCTGGCATTAATTCCAACATATACATTTTGTGCTTTAATAGCTTGCGCAATATTGCCGGGCAAGTTATATCCCAAAGAAATATTTCTGAGAGCGATATAACTAAGTTCATTATACCAGCTGTCGTTTATAACACCCTGCCCCCATGAGTTGGTAAAGTAGTGGTAGAATCCGGCATGGGTTGGTTCTACGTAACCAGCATCAAAGGCCTCCTGGTAGGTCATTCCGCCTACATCAACCTGTTCTCCGCTTGGTGCTATAACCATTTGGCCGTCGGCAAAAACACCTTCGGGAATAATTCCATCGGTATAGGTTCTTCCCTGGGTGTCACTGTATTCTGAAGTCCAGGAAACACCGCCATGTTCTGGTCCCCTGCCTTCGAGTGAAGTTTCCAGCCAACCATAAGAAGTTCCGTAGCGGTTTGCATACGATGCAACATTTCCGCCAAATCTGGCATCTATTAACACAGACAACGATAAATTTTTGTATTTAAATGAGTTATTCCAGGATCCTTCAAAATCGGGTTGAATTTTACCAATTTCCTGAACTTCATAACTCCGTTGGTAGTAGGCTCCTCTTCTTGAGTCGGACCATGCCAGTACCGGTAAACCATTCTTCGGATCGTTCGGATCGTCAACTTTATATTTCAACGGCAAAATATCTGACATTAATACGCCATATTCGCCTCCGTCATAAGCCACAGAACCAATACGATAATTACCATAGTTAACATAGGTATCACCGAGCACTTTATAAGCACCGAAATCTTCATGAAGATCAGTAACAGTAGTAGTATTGTCCCAATAATTAAATGTAGTGGTCCAGTTGAAATCTGCAGTTCGTACCGGAGTTACATCCACTTTCAGTTCGAAACCTTCGTTTTTGAGTGAACCTACATTGGTAAGCAAATTTGAAACACCTGATTCCTGCGGAATTGGTACCTGCCCAATCTGGTTGTTAATGTTCTCGTTATAATAGGCAAAATCAACTCCAAAGCGGCCATTAAATAGCCGAACATCCAAACCAGCTTCCAGTGAGTTTTTCTTTTCCGGCAAAATATCACGGTCAACCGAGGTGGTGCTTTTAGCATTATTATAGACGAAGCTTCCGTTAGCCAGCTCGTAATTCCCGATGGAATAACCCGGATTCAGGAAATAAGGAGCTGTGTCGTTACCAACCTGTGCCCATGAAACACGCACTTTACCAAATGAGAGCCAGTCCGGCACATTGAGCGTTTCGCTGAATAACCACGAAGCACTTACAGATGGGTAAAAATAGGAATAGTTTCCGGTTCCATCGGTATAAACAAGTGCCGAAGACCAGTCGTTACGTCCTGTTATATCGAGGAATAAAACATCTCTCCATCCAAAGTTGGCAAGGAAGTAGAGTGAGTTAATTTGTTTGGTACTACTTACGCTTCCAGATCCAATTTTGGTTTTTTTCGAGTTATCAAGGAAGTAGCGCCCGGGCACAATCAAACCTCCATCGGTTCTCACACTAGTGTAAGATTTTTCCTGTTTCCAAAGCTCACCACCCAGCATAATGTTGGTTGAAATATCTTCCGTCAATTGCTTGGTAATATTAGCAACCACTTTTCCGGTTTGGCTCACGTCTTTATCATGGCGGAGTTCATAATAACCACCATCGTTGGCATAACCGGTTCCCAGCTCTTTGTTCTCATATTTTACTGAATATGAATTCTTATTAGCTTCAACCCTTAATGAAAGCCAATCAGTTAAATCAGCGGTAAATCCAACAATTGGTCTTACCACCTGTTCTTCACGAGAACTTTGATTCAGATTGTACTGAAACCAGGTTGAATTAGCAGGAACATAGGAATATTTATCACCATAAGCCGATTGCGGAACACCACCGTGAGATGCCTGCCAAACTTCACGTTCTTTCCATTTTTCAGCATCATACCAGTTTACCCAGGTACCGGTAATAAAAAGCTCGGCAAGATCGTTCCTCGGGTTCTGCGGATTTGAAGTTGTAAATGTTATCGATGCATCGGCTTCCAGCCAAGTGGCCATTTTATGTGTTCCTGAAAATTTCAGTGAATTTCTTGTAAATTTATTGGAAGGAAACACTCCGGTTCGGTGGTTATAAGAATCAGATAAATAAAAAGTACTCTTTTCATTACCACCACTCACAGCTACCGATGTGTTGCTGTTAAACCCGAGATCGTAGGCACCCAACATGTTATTTTCGACAGGATTAAAAGTTGTAGTAGTACCATCATAATCAATAATTTCACGGCCGTCGAACTTAGGGCCAAAGCCCATCCATTCCCATGGATGCCCACGCTTAGTAGGGGTGCCATCAGCATTGGTATAAAACTGGTCATTGGAGAACCTGTAATAATTACCATTGCTGTCTTTTTCTCCATAATCAACATATCCCGGCATTGCTCCAGGACCGTATTCATACTGAATATCGGGTTGTGCAAAAGCATGATCTATCCCAAACGACTGAGTAACTTTAACTCCTAAACCTCTTACACCTTGGCCATCTTTGGTTTCAATTACCACGGCACCATTAATACCACGCGAACCATACAAAGCTGTTGCGGCTGCACCTTTAAGAACTGATACAGATTCAAAGTTGTCGGGGTTCAGGTTTTTAAGCTGGTTACCAAAATCGTTGGAACTTCCGGCCCAGTCGGCATGTGCTGCT
>NZ_JBSQIC010000081.1:0-17161 GCF_055108615.1 Tangfeifania sp.
CGAATTATCCCCATTGCAGCCTACACTGCAATCGGCGAGCTTGAACAACTTAAAACGGCGCTGAACGATGGCTTGGATGCCGGGTTAACCATCAATGAAATAAAAGAAGCAATCGTCCATCTGTACGCGTATTGCGGTTTTCCGCGCAGCATCCGTGGATTGCAAACTTTTATAGAAGTGCTTGACGAGCGAAAAGCCAAAGAAATCATTGATGAAACGGGCGCTGAAGCTTCGCCGGTAAACGACAATCGCAGCAAATACGAACGGGGCAAAGCTAACCTGGAAACATTGATAGGAAGGCCGTTGGACGGACCGCAAAGAGGTTATGCGGCTTTTGCCCCTGTAATCGAAATATTTCTGAAAGAACACCTTTTTGCCGATATTTTCGACCGTGATATTCTGACGTATGCTGAACGCGAACTGGTTACTGTTTCAGTACTCAGCAGTATTGGCGGAGTTGAGCCCATGCTGCGTTCGCATTTGGCCATTTGCCTCAATCTTGGATATACTCTCGAACAGTTGAATGAATTTACAGGTATCATCAAAACAACTATCGGTAAAAAGGCAGCCAAAAATGCGCAGGCCGTTTTAAATGAAGTTCTCGAAAACAGGGAATAAAAGAATGTTCTTAATGAAATGAACTATGCACTTAGCTGATTTTTGATAAGAATGGAACCCGGAGGGTTCACATGTTTATAGAACAAAAGTAATAAGTTGCAATGCGACCCCGGCCCGGGGTCGAACACAGATACTATCAAACATTTCTATAAACATTCGATACCTCTGGCATCGAAACAATTGAAAACAAAAACCTGAGACTTTTTATAAAATATTTATTCGATAAATTTAAATGATACAACAATGAAAAACAAAATTTTAATATCCACTCTGGTTTTTCTGGCATTCATGATTGCCGCTTGCAATACAGAGAAAAAACCAGCCGAAACTACCCAACAAAATGAATCTGTTTTTCCGAAAGGCGAAAAATTAAACAGCGAAAACTTCACCGGAACGGTGTGGCTGCAAATGATGGGCACCGATGATTCCACGCTTCATGTGCGGTTTGGCAATGTAACTTTTGCACCTAAAGCCCGGACCAACTGGCACTCGCATCCGGGAGGTCAGCTGCTTTTTATAACCAGCGGTATAGGTTATTACCAGGCAAAAAGCGAGCCTGCCCAACCGTTAAGTGCAGGCGATGTAGTAGAAATTCCGCGAAACGTAGTTCACTGGCATGGCGCTGCACCCGACAGCGAATTTGCGCACATTGCCGTCAGTCTGAATACCGACGAAGGTGGCGCGGTCTGGATTGGGCCGGTTGCGGATGAGGAGTACGAAAGTGTGCAATAAACTTCCTACCTCGCTAAAGGCTTTTCCCTTTTTGCTTTGGGCTTGCATTCCGAAGAAATCGTACTCTGCCAACTTTCAAGCATTCAGGAAATAAGCTCTTTCATGAATTGTTCGTTGTCCTCGCCTTTCCATACTATGGTATTGCCATCGGGCATGGTAAATTTCACTCCTCCGATAAATAAACCCACCATGGTTTCGCCAAAAGCTGCTACTTTGCCACCATTATTGAGTTCAGTATATGCTCCTTGTAAATTTGAAAGATTTCGGGACTGACTTTTAAGTATTCAGATTTAACCTCTTGAGAAATGTCAAGAAGTACAACTTTATTTTGAGCATTGGTTTCGATAAAAATCAATCCTATGAACACGATAAGTATGACAATTGCTTTTTCCATTTTAATTTGTTTTTTATCTAAAATCCTTCCCTTTCACCGGTAGCCATTTTATGATTTTTAATCTTTAGTAAGTACCACAATTTTTCCATTTGCTTTGTCACTTTCCATTAAGCGATGGGCATGACTAATTTGATGAAGTGAAAAAACGTGATGTATATTTATTTTAATAGAACCATTTTTAATATCGTTAAGAAATTGTTGAAATGAATTTTTGCCAACCCTGCTTTGACCGGAATGGAAGGTAGTGAGATGCACTGTGGAAGGAATATAATACATGGGTGCAAAATTTTCAATCGACCATTGTTCCGATAGCATTCCGGTCATACAAACTGTACCACCCGGAATCACGCAGTGCAAAGAATCGGGTAAAGTGTTTGTGCCCACCAGTTCGAGCACCTTATTTATTTGAAAATTATTTTTTGATATTATTTGTGCCAGATTGCCATTATCAATAATCACTTTGTCTGCTCCGTTATTCAGTAAAAATTCTTTTTTTTTCTGTTTTCGGGTGCTTGCGTATACTTTAAGCCCGGCTTTTTTAGCCAATTTTATTGCCAAAAGCCCCACTGAGGAACTACCTCCTCTTATTAAAATGCTTTCGCCAGGCTGAATTTCCAAAGCAAGGTGCAATGAGCCGTAAGCTGTTTGGAACATCTCGGGTAATGCGCCCAAAACGTACCAGGGTAAAGTGCTTTCAAAAGGAGTAATAATTTCTCTCGGGAGCACGGTATATTCAGCATAACTCCCGTCAAACGAACGGCCCATTTCCCCCATTGAAGCAGCAACTTTTTGTCCTTTTTGTAGTTCTCCGGAAGGATCGTTTTCGACTGTGCCCACGCATTCAATTCCCAATACCCTTGGAAATGTCACGCTTGGCGACAACCCTTTTCGGGTCATTAGTTCAGAACGGTTTAATCCAAATGCTTTTACACTTATCAGAACTTGTCCTTCTGAAGGTACTGGGGCTGGCCTTTTTTCAATGATGAAATTATCAGGACTACCGGGTTGATATATAACGGCTGCTTTCAATGTTTTTATTAATTACAGATTTTTCGCACTTTTTTAACCAATTTACTCTGAAATATTTTTAAATGTAACAATTTTAAATGCTAATGTTTGTTTTTTGTGGTAAACAACCCTGCTCCAAATTCCGCTCCAAGCGTTCCAGGGACAACGTGCAAATAATTCTTTATGGTAGGATCATTATTGATTTGCAGGGAGCATTCCTTTTTAATTACCACATCACTGCCATATTTTAATCTTTTGGGATTTGTATGTTCGCCGTATCCAAAAGCACCTCCTCCTTTGTTCACTAGCGAGTTTAATTTTAAATACTTTAAACAGAAATGATATAATGAGGTATAAGGAATTAAAAGCTGCTATTCCCGACATTTCCCAAAAAATGCTTTCGAGCACTTTGAAACGGTTGGAACAAGACAAACTGATTAACCGAAAAATGTATCCTGAAATTCCTCCGCGTGTGGAATACAAACTTACCAAAACCGGTAAAGAGTTAATGCCCGCAGTTGATATGATGGTCGATTGGGCGTTGGAACATTTTGATGAAATAACAAAATAATGTTCTTTCCTTCCGAAAATCAAATTAACTGACTCCGCATATTTAATTTTTTTTTATTTTTTCAGGAACTTAAAAACTTGCTTTGTTATGAAATTAGTTAGTTTTTTAATTGTGGCAGCAGCCTTTTGTTTTTTACCATCCCATACTTTTTCCCAAACCCCTGCATTCGACAACCCCATCGCGGAACATCGCGCCGACCCGTGGGTGTATAAAACAGACGATGGAACCTATTATTTGATTGCCACGGTACCGGAATACGACCGGATTGTAATCCGAAAAGCATCCAGCATAAATGATTTGAAAAATGCTTCAGAAAAAGTGGTGTGGCGCAAACACGAAAAAGGAGTGATGGGGCACCATATCTGGGCACCTGAACTGCACCACATTGAAGGAACATGGTACATCTATTTTGCCGCCGGCGAAGCTGAAAATATCTGGAATATTCGTATGTGGGTATTGTCGAACACTTCGGACGACCCGATGCAAGGCGAATGGAAAGAAGAAGGACAAATTAAAACGCAGCGCGAATCTTTTTCGCTGGATGCCACAACTTTTGAACACCGGGGAAAACGGTACTTGATTTGGGCACAAAATGTGAGGGGAGGCGACCACGGCACGGCGCTGGTTATGTCTGAAATGAAAAATCCGACCACGCTGACCGGTCCGGAAGTGGTTTTAACCGAGCCCGAGTTCAACTGGGAACGCATGAAATACAACGTGAACGAAGGGCCGGCAGTGATTAAACGCAACGGGAATATTTTCGTGGCCTATTCAGCCAGCGCCACCAATCATAATTACTGCATGGGATTATTGTGGATTGATGAGGATGATGACTTGATGGACGTTTCCAACTGGCATAAATCGCCGGGACCTGTTTTTTATACCAATGAAGATTTAAACCGGTTTGGTCCCGGGCACAATTCATTTACAACCGCTGCCGATGGAAAAACCGTAATTATGATATACCATGCCCGCGATTACAAGGAAATTCAGGGGCACGAACTTTCTGATCCGAACCGCGCCACACGCGCACGGGTTGTTCGCTGGACCGAAAGCGGCTTTCCCGATTTCAGGCAAAACGAAGGGGATTAGCCAGGCCGGAATGCTACCTTTTTGTAAAAGTCAAAATTATACGGATTTTCACACCTGCCCGAAACGCAGAAACCGTCAATCAGTATCTTGATACACTGGCTTTGTAAGAAGGCCGATATGTGATGGAGATTTTAATTAACGGTGAACATAAAATGAACCGGCGTTTCAATAAACGATAATATCAATCATTTGTTATTTTTGCAGTTGAATGATGAAACTGAATGATGAACAGAAAAAGAAGGAACATACTTTTGGCAGCAGAATTTATTATTCTGTTTTTTGGTGTGCCTCTTTTTTTGTTCTTCGATGGTGACATCATTCACCCCAGTTCCATTCTTTTGCCCATTTTGGTTGCCCTGATTTTCTATTTCCGCAAACAAAAGGAATTTCGGTGGCATGATTTAATCCGGCTTGGTATTTCAAGTAAAATGTGGGTGCAGCAGTTACTAATTGTAATGCTAACAGGTATTTTTCTTCTAATGTTCGTTTTGCTTTTTGACCCGGAAAACCTATTTAATCTTCCAAATGGAAATCCGGCAATCTGGTTGGCTATGCTGGCTTTTTACCCGGTTTTTTCAGCGTACCAGCAGGAAATAGTTTACCGCAAATTTCTGTTTATGCGCTACCGTCCGCTTTTTCAGAAAAGATGGATTATCATTCTGGCAAGTGGAATCACATTCAGTTTTGTGCACATCGTTTATTTTAGCTGGCTTTCGTTAATAATGACACTCATTGGCGGAGTTTACTTTGCCTGGCTTTACAACAAAACCAAAAGCGTACTTTTTACCGGAATAATTCATGGAATTTTGGGATGGCTGATATTTACCGTTGGGCTGGGGCAACATTTCTGGCTCGACATGATGCAGTATTTGAAATAATTCATGGGAGAATTTAAACATGTCGCATTTTTCCAATTTTATCTTTCCCCATGCAAATACATTTGCAGTGTCAATCAATTTAAAATCCGTTAAAAGTCATGAAAACAAACAAACTGATTCGCTGGGTAGAAATCCCGGCAGAAAATTTTGAGCGCGCCGTGCAGTTTTACAATTCGGTTTTTGGCTGGGGACTGGAACCCATGGACTGGTGGGGCACCGAAAAAATGGCCAGCCTGCCCAACGATGAGGGAGCCATCTCTTTTGCACCCGGTTTCAAAATGTGGTTGATGAAAAATCGAGGGACAAAAAACTAAACCTTACCGGACTAACCTACAAATGTGTTTATTACGATCAGTCGCACATGAGCAACGATTTTTTTAAAATTTCAGGAATGACACCCAGCCGGTATTTTGCGAATTGTGAACCTTATTCTGATTATTTTCATTAACTGCAAAAATCAGGTCACCTCCTGCTCGTCATGGAATTTAGCTGCTGGTAACCCACCAGCCGGTCGTAGCGCGAGCCCATTTCGTGGTAGTACACAAAAATCTGGTAATCGTTTTCAGTTTCCCAGAAACTGCCTTCAATGTTTTTATGGTCGGCCACGGCTGAACCCCGCGGAACATAAACGTACATGTAGTTGTAATATCCCTGTTTCAGCAGCAGGGTGAGCTCGTAGGCGCTGGTATCGAAATTCCAGGTCATTTCATTGCTTTTATTGGCGTTCCAGTTGCTTAATGCGCCAAAAACATTCACCGAACCTCCCAAAAGTATCGATTCCAGCGGCAATGAGAAATGCACAAAAGTATAATCGCATTCGGTGTCGAAGTCTTCCACTTCGCGGTCCTGGCTTTCCACCACATATTTTCCGTTCATTTCCTCGTATTCAAAATACTTTTTGTTGGCACGCGGCTCATCAGTCATCAGCGTTTTATGGAAATAGGGCCGGTGAAAATCGGTTGACAGCACATTCTCTCCTTCCACGCGGTTGGTGCGGTTGTCGAAATACCGAAATTCGTTTCCGGCTACAAAAACATTCTCACGGTTGTAGTCATACACGAGCGAGCGGTCGCGGATAAAAAGCGGTTTCAAATTGCGAATGGCATTGTCCCACCGGTTGTTCTGCATAATAACAACCTTCACTTCTTCGTTCGGATTTTCAATGTTTAGGTTTTCGTGAAGGATAGTGAAATCCACTTCTTGGTTTTCGCCTCGGAACGCATCGAGCGTTGCCCGGCGTACGGTGCCTTCCACATCAACCAGCGGTTCAACCACGTAGAAACGTTTGCTCAGTACAAT
Source organism: Tangfeifania sp. (assembly GCF_055108615.1). Taxonomy (NCBI): domain Bacteria; kingdom Pseudomonadati; phylum Bacteroidota; class Bacteroidia; order Marinilabiliales; family Prolixibacteraceae; genus Tangfeifania; species Tangfeifania sp. The sequence goes on from NZ_JBSQIC010000081.1 coordinate 6,593, forward strand.
ATTTTCCTTATTGGCACCTTCATAAACCACAAGAGCATAATTTCCCGAATAGTTAAAATCTACATCATCATTGGGCAGAAAAAGACGATAATTGATATAATCGAACGAGGTATTAAACGACCGGGCATAATCATCCAGCGGATTTTCAGCAAAACCCTCGAGGTAGTCCGTTTGCGGGATGTAGCTTTCATTCCAGTCGGCATCACAATGAATTATGGTGTAATTATAGTTTTTCACTTCACCCGACAAATCGTCGAATTTTAAAACAAGTTGGGTGGATTCGCCTATTTCGTAAACAGGGTTGGATAGCTCAAAACCATCGCGGTGCATTAATACCGTTTTAATATTTTCATCGTAAACCGCGTTTTCGTAATAAAAATTTCCTTCCTGGGCCGATAGTCCACTAATAAACCCAATCAGGAATAATAGGATGATAAAATATTTATTTGTCATTGCAATAACTATTTTTGGTGGGAATGCAATATTTTCAGTAAAAATACACTTACAATTTTTATCTCAAAATTAAGTCAATTATTGTTCCAGAACAGCAACTTTTTATAAACACTCACAGTATTCCAACGTTTATTATTGTAAATTTAATCTGGAAAGATCAGGTTTTTTTATACCTGAATTTAATATGGTTAATAAGGTTGATACAAATTAATAAACATATTGACTTATTTGTATATTTTGAACCTTTGATTTTTCCATTACTAAGATTGCGTAAAGACAATTAATTATTTACTTTTGCCAACCTGAAAAATACTATTCTTGATTAAAATGTCAGAAGTTATTAAGTTAAGGAAAGGGCTGAATATAAAGCTTAAGGGTGGTGCCGAAAAGGCGCTCGAAAAACTGCCTGTTCCTGCCACAGTGGCTTTAAAGCCAACTGATTTTCCGGGACTTACTCCAAAATTAAGTGTTAAGCCGGGCCATAAAGTTAAAGCCGGCGATGCGTTGTTTTACGACAAATACCATCCCGAAATACTTTATACAGCTCCGTTGGGCGGAGAGGTAAAATCAGTTAACCGTGGCGAACGGCGAAAAATTCTGGAAGTAGTAGTTGAGGTGGATAAAGATGCTGGCAAAGTAGCTTTTAAAAAGGGTGATCCGAAAAAATTATCTGCGGATGAAATTAAGGAACAACTTTTAAAAAGTGGGCTTTGGCCGTTTATAAGGCAGCGTCCCTACGGAATAATTCCATCGCCCGATAAAAAACCACGGGCCATTTTTGTTTCAACTTTCGACACTGCGCCATTGGCACCCGATAACAGTTTCGTTCTGAAAAACCAGATGGAAACATTCCAGAAAGGTATCGATGCGCTTAATAGGCTCACCGAAGGAGATGTACATTTGGGCGTGAACGGAGATTCCCCTTTTGCCAATGTGAAAAATGTTAAGACCCACCAGTTCTCAGGGCCACACCCGGCAGGTAATGTGGGGGTTCAAATTCATCACGTTTCTCCTGTAATAAGGGGTGAGGTGGTTTGGACCGTGAATGTGCAGGATGTCCTGTTTATTGGCCGTTTGTTTGAAAACGGAAAAGTTGATTTTACAAGGGTTTTTGCGCTGGCAGGTTCAGAGGTGGAAACGCCAAAGTATTACCAAACTGTACTGGGAGCTCCTGTTGCTTCAATTACCGATGGCCGCCTCAAGAAAGCGGATTACAAACAACGCATTATCAGCGGTAATGTACTGACCGGAACGCGTGTAAAACCGCAAAACTACCTTGGTTTTTACGATACTTTGGTCAGTGTTATTCCGGAAGGCGATGATTATGAATTGCTGGGATGGGCTACACCCGGAGTTGACAAATTCAGTGCATCAAATACATTTCTTTCAAAATTATTTCCAAAGAAAGAGTATGAATTTAATGCCAACCTGCATGGCGGCGAACGCGCATTTGTACTTACCGACCAGTACGATAAAGTAATGCCGATGGATATTTTACCGGTGTTCCTGATGAAAGCCATTATAGCCAACGACATTGATAAAATGGAGCAACTGGGTATTTATGAAGTAATTGAAGAAGATGTTGCGTTGTGTGAATTTGTCTGCACCTCAAAAATCAAGTGGCAGGATAATTTACGCAACGGAATTAATACCATGATTAAAGAGCTTGGATAATAATTGCAGGTAACAATTTTAGTCTGATTTACAATGAATTTTTTGAAGAACTTTTTTGAAAAAACAGAGCCATACGTACAGAAAGGGGCAAAATACCACTGGCTTCATTCAGTACACGATGGTTTCTTTACGTTTCTTTTTGTGCCGAAAAAAACATCGAAAAACGGTACACATATTCACGATTATATCGACCTGAAACGTACAATGTCAATAGTAGTGCTGGCGCTCATTCCTTCATTGCTTTTTGGCATGTATAACGTGGGGCACCAGCACTTTAAGGTGATAGGAGAACTGGCTTCAACAGGATTTTTTGATATTTTCCTTTACGGCCTGCTCAAAGTATTACCTGTAGTTATTGTATCGTATGTGGTGGGGTTGGGCATTGAGTTTGTTTTTGCCCAAATCCGCGGTCACGAAATCAACGAAGGATTTCTGGTTTCCGGAATGCTTATACCGCTGGTTATGCCCATAGAAACCCCGCTTTGGATGATTGCCATTGCAACTGCTTTTGCCGTTATTTTCGGGAAAGAAGTTTTTGGCGGAACAGGCATGAACATCTGGAACCCGGCTTTGCTGGCACGTGCCTTCCTGTTTTTTGCCTATCCCGCGCAAATGTCGGGTAACTCCGTTTGGTATTCGTTAAGCCAGAATGCACAAACAATTGATGGCTTTACAGGAGCCACCCCGATGGCCGATGCTGCAGCCGGAAACATTACTTACACCGTTTCCGATGCTTTTTTCGGATTTATTCCTGGGTCGATTGGTGAAACATCCACACTAGCGATTTTACTCGGGGCCGTAGTTTTACTGGTTACAGGAATAGGCAACTGGAAAATCATGCTCTCCACAGTGGCCGGCGGGCTTTTTATGGGAATACTGCTGAATATTTTCGCGGTAAATCCATTTATGGAAATTCCGTTCTGGCATCACATGGTGCTTGGCGGTTTTATGTTCGGCGCTGTTTTTATGGCCACCGACCCCGTTTCGGGCGCACAAACGAACAGGGGAAAATGGATTTACGGTTTTCTTATCGGCGTTATCGCCATTTTAATACGTGTGTTGAATCCCGCTTATCCCGAGGGAATGATGCTGGCCATTTTATTGATGAATACTTTTGCTCCTTTAATTGACCATTACGTTGTTCAGGGGCATATCAAACGTCGAATGAAAAGGGCCAAAGTTGCTGCTTAACCGAAAAAATTAAAATTATGGACAGGAACAGTAATACATATACATTTATTTATGCAGCAGGCATGGTAATCCTGGTTGCTGCCATTCTTGCCTCGGTGGCGATGGCCCTGCGCCCGCTTCAGAATAAAAACATCGAGGTAGAGAAGAAACAAAATATCCTTGCTTCGGTGAATATTGAAAGCACAGTTGAAAATGCAGAGGAAATTTATGCCGAAAGAATCCAAAATCAGTATGTGGTAAATGCAAAAGGTGAAGTGGTGGAAGGAGAAGATGCTTTTGAAATTGATTTGAAAAAGCAACAGGCCAAACCATTGGAAGATCGCCTTTTACCCGTTTACGAATGCCAGACCGAAGAAGGATTGAAATACATTTTTCCGATGCGTGGCTCTGGTTTGTGGGGGCCAATCTGGGGATTCGTTTCCCTCGATTCGGATATGAATACCATTTACGGGGCCAATTTCGATCACCAGGGAGAAACACCCGGATTAGGTGCTGAAATTGCCACCGACTGGTTTCAGGCTGCTTTTAATGGAAAGAAAATTTTTAATGAACAGGGGGAACTGGTTTCACTTACCATTACAAAAGCCGGTCAGGATGCTCCCGAAGAACATAAGGTTGATGGCATTTCGGGTGGTACAATCACCAGTAAAGGACTGGAAAAAATGCTCCTTACCGATTTTCAGAGTTACAGTGAATTTCTAAAGAAGAAAAAGTCATAAGCAATGAGCGAACCATTATTTTCAAGAAAAAATTTAAAACTGCTTTCCGATCCAATTAACAACAGCAACCCGATTACAGTTCAGGTGCTGGGTATTTGTTCGGCTTTGGCGGTAACAGCGCAGCTAAAACCCTCGGTGGTGATGGCACTTTCAGTAGTTGCCGTAATGGCGCTGTCAAACGTGATTATTTCATTGTTGCGAAATACAATTCCAAACCGCATCCGGATTATCGTGCAGTTGGTAATAATTGCCTCGCTGGTAATTCTTGTGGACCAGGTGTTGAAAGCATTTGTTTACGATGTAAGTAAACAACTCTCTGTATTTGTGGGATTAATAATTACCAACTGTATTATTATGGGCCGCCTCGAGGCATTTGCCCTGGGGAACCGTCCCTGGCAGTCGTTTCTCGATGGAGTTGGGAATGCCGCGGGGTACGGCGTAATCCTGATTATTGTTGGTTCCGTACGCGAACTTTTTGGTTCAGGATCTATTTATGGATTCCAGATTATCCCCGACAGCTGGTACATCGCCAACGGAGGATTTTACGAAAACAACGGAATGATGATTTTACCGCCAATGGCACTTATCACCGTGGGAATAATTATCTGGGTTCAGCGTAGTAAAAACCGTAAGTTAATTGAAGATTAACCGCCAAAAGGAAATGAATTATGGAAAATCTGATTAATATTTTTATCAAGTCGATTTTTATTGAGAACATGGTTTTTGCCTATTTCCTGGGCATGTGTTCTTACCTGGCCGTTTCCAAAACGGTTAAAACAGCTACCGGTTTGGGAATTGCCGTAATTTTTGTTCTCGGAATCACGGTACCGGTAAACTACCTGATTGAAAACTATGTATTACAGGAAGGTGCTTTGACCTGGATTAGCCCCGCTTTTGCCAGTGTGGATCTCAGTTTTTTGTCATTCATCCTGTTTATTGCAGTTATTGCATCAATGGTGCAGCTGGTTGAGATGGTAGTTGAAAAATTTGCCCCCGTTCTTTACAGTCAACTGGGAATTTTTCTGCCGCTGATTGCTGTAAACTGTGCAATTCTCGGTGGTTCGTTGTTTATGCAGCAAAAAGCTTTCCTGAATATTGGCGAAGCTACCACTTACGGTTTAGGCTCCGGCGTTGGCTGGTTCCTGGCAATTGTAGGTATTGCAGCCATCCGTGAAAAAATTCAGTATTCAAATGTACCGGTGCCGCTGCGCGGACTGGGTATTACATTTATTATAACTGGTTTAATGGGGCTTGCTTTCATGGGCTTCATGGGAATTAAATTGTAAAATATAAAACCAATTTCAATGCTATTGTTATCAACACAAACAACCGTTGTAATTGCCAGTGTGGCGGTTTTTCTGGGGATTATAATCCTGCTGGTTGCCATCCTGCTTTTTGCCAAGAAAAAACTGACCCCTTCGGGTGAAGTTAAAATTGACATAAATGAAGGTGAGCGCGAAATAATAACCGAACCTGGGAGTACACTTCTTTCCACTTTAAGCAATAATAAATTATTACTTCCGTCGGCTTGTGGTGGAGGTGGAACCTGCGGTATGTGCCGTTGTCAGATTCACGAAGGGGCTGGCTCAATTCTGCCTACCGAAACCGACTTCTTTACCCGTAAAGAACAAAACGAAAACTGGCGCCTGGCCTGTCAGGTGAAAGTAAAGGAAGATTTGAAGATTGAAGTTCCGAAAGAAGTTTTGGGCGTTAAAAAGTGGGAATGCGAAGTGGTGTCCAACAAAAACGTGGCTACATTTATTAAAGAATTTGTAGTTAAGCTTCCGGAAGGTGAAAACCTTAATTTTAAATCGGGCGGTTACATACAGATTGACGTTCCTAAAGTGGAAGTCGATTTTAAAGACATTGAAGTGGATGAGAAATACCTAAAGGACTGGGAAAGCTTTGGAATGTTTGACCTGAAAATGAAAAATCCGGAGCCAACGTTCAGGGCTTATTCCATGGCCAATCACCCTGCCGAAGGAAATATCATCATGCTGAACATCCGTATTGCCACACCACCGTGGGACCGTGCCAACAACGGATTTAAAAAGGTGAACCCGGGGATTTGCTCTTCTTATATATTCTCACGCAAACCAGGCGATAAAGTAACTATTTCAGGTCCTTACGGGGAGTTTTTCCTGAAAGATAACGACAACGAAATGATGTTTATTGGTGGTGGTGCCGGAATGGCGCCCATGCGCTCGCACCTTTTCCACCTGTTCCACACCCTTAAAACGAGAGACAAAAAAATCACATTCTGGTACGGAGCCCGTTCATGGAAAGAAGTTTTCTATTACGATCAGTTCCGCGATATAGAGAGAGAATACGATAATTTTTCATTCCATCTTGCGCTGTCAGAGCCGCAACCGGAAGATAACTGGGACGGCCCCACCGGATTTATACACCAGGTGATTTACGATGATTACCTGAGTAACCATGAAGAGCCCGAAGAAATTGATTACTACATGTGCGGCCCGCCAATGATGAACGATGCCTGTCAGAAAATGCTTTACAACCTGGGCGTTCCTGACGAAAATGTCATGTTCGATGACTTTGGCAGTTAGTGACTATGATTTTCAAGTCAAAATCATTAAGTTGGTTGAACTAATCCCGGGTCAAAGCGGGGAATCTCGCGATTTAAAACGCTAATGATATATTAAAAACCATCTCTGAAAAGGAGTGGTTTTTTGTTTTATAAAAGGGACGTGAGTTGCTTTTATTGCGATTTCTTCTCCAGAAAACGGTTTATCTATCATATTCAGAAGATTCTTTTTTTGTAACTTGTTTCAGCAATTTTTATCAGGAAATATAATTATGTATCAGTACAAAGCAAAAGCAGAACGCGTAGTTGATGGTGATACCATTGACGTGACGATAGATTTGGGATTTAAAATTACTACCCATCAGCGCATACGACTGGCAGGCATTGACACCCCCGAAGTTTACTCCGTGAAAAAAGATTCCGATGAACACCGGCGCGGAATTGCTGGAACAATTTCCCAGTCTGTGGCAGATTGGATTATGTTGATAAAGCGTATAGATTTGTATAACAAGAGCCGTATGACGGGAAACAGATTCACACATTGATTAATATTCAGGAATTCTGGTTTTTCGTATCTTTGAGATTATTGATAAAGAAAATTTTTAGAGAATTTGTAATAATTAAATAATGCCAGTGGCAATAATTAATCAGGAATGAAGTTAACCTCATTTAAAAAAGACCTCCCTAAATTCGGAATTGCCCTGAGCGGCGGAGGTGCCCGCGGAATTGCACACATTGGCGTTTTGGAAGCGTTGGAAAAATACGGGATTACCCCCGGGGTAGTATCGGGCACCAGCATGGGGGCAATTGTTGGGGTTTTTTATGCTGCAGGCTATTCGCCCAACGATTTGCTTAAAATAATGCTGGAGCGCAAATTTCACCGGATGGTGAACTGGCACATGCCTTTCAGCGGTTTAATTGATATGCGTAAAGTGAAAGCAGCGATGAGAGAAATAATCGGGGAAGATGATTTTTCGTCGCTGAAAGTGCCATTTTACTGTGCAGTAACCAATTTGAACAGCGGACTGGAAGAGATAAAATCGGAAGGAGAATTATTCCGGTGGGTAGTGGCTTCTTCTTCTATTCCTGTGGTTTTTGAACCACAGGTAATAGATGGCCAAACCTATGTCGATGGTGGTTTGCTGAATAACCTGCCTGCAGAAGCCATTCGCGACAAATGCCAGGTGCTTATAGGCGTTCATGTTAATCATAACGGCCCTGAGGGAAAAATTAAAGGATTAAAAACCATTGCTGAACGCGCTTTCCGGCTGGGGATTTCGCAAAATGTGGAAAAAAGCAAACAAATATGCGATTTTGTGATTGAGCCACCCGAAGCCCGCAATTACAGCACTTTTGCTTTCAATAAAGCTGAAGAAATTTACCGGTTCGGTTATGATGAAACCGAAAAACAAATTTTGAGATTGTTTGAATCAATTAACCTGGAGAAGGTGATGGAGTTGAAAAAGAATAATAGTTGATGGCTTAGTTTAGGAAGATTTTTCATTGAATGCGAAAAAAATTTCTAATAATATCAACCCAAAAATTTCAGCCGCTGCCCAAATAATCCATCTTTTACTTCCCCGTTTTTATATACTTCCTGGCCGTTCACAAAAGTGGAAACAACCTGATGCGAAAATTCCTGGCCTTCAAACGGCGACCAGCCACATTTGTAAAGAATATTTTTCGGAGAAACAACCCAGCTTTTGCCCGGATCGACAAGAACCAGGTCGGCAAAAAAGCCTTCGCGGATGTACCCCCGGCGGTCGATGCGAAACAGGTCGGCCGGCGCATGGCACATTTTCTGAATGACCTTTTCAATGGGAATTACGCCTTTGTTGCTCATCTCGAGCATAGCCACCAGCGAGTGTTGCACCAGCGGCCCGCCCGACGGCGCTTTAAAATAGGTGTTGTTTTTTTCCTCGCGGGTATGCGGGGCGTGGTCGGTGGCAATTACATCAATTTTATCCGACAGTAAAGCTTCCCAAAGCGCCTCCTTGTCTTTTGCCGTTTTAATGGCCGGATTCCATTTTATAAAGGTTCCTTTATTATTGTAATCCCGCTCGTCAAACCACAAGTGATGAACGCAAACTTCGGCGGTAATATTTTTATCTTTTACCGCACCGGAAGAAAAGAGGTCCATCTCTTTTGCAGTAGAAAGGTGAAGAATGTGAAGTCGTGTGTCGAATTTCAAAGCCAGCTCAACCGCCTTTGCCGAGGACTTGTAACATGCTTCATCGCTTCTTATTCGGGCATGTTCTGCGATGGGAACATTTTCACCATATTTTTCACGGGCTGTTTTACTATTTTGCTGAATCGTTTTTTCATCTTCGCAGTGGGTGGCAACCAGTGTTGGTGCATTTTTAAAAATTTCCGATAACGTTTTTTCGTCGTCAACCAGCATGTTGCCTGTAGAAGAGCCCATAAAAACCTTAATTCCGCATACTTTCGAAGGATCTGTTTTCAGTACTTCTTCCAGGTTATCGTTTGTGGCTCCCATGTAAAATGAATAGTTGGCCGGCGAAACTTCGGCAGCACGCAGGTATTTCTTTTCTATCAATTCCTGTGTTACGGCTTGCGGGTTGGTATTGGGCATTTCCATAAAAGAAGTTACTCCACCGGCAACAGCAGCCCGGCTTTCGCTGGCAATCTCCCCTTTGTGGGTAAGGCCCGGCTCGCGAAAATGGACCTGGTCGTCAATTACACCTGGAATCAGGTAAAGGCCGGAAGCTTCAATAATCTCAACATTTTTGAAATCGAAATCAGAAGGTGTAATGTGCGGAAAAACACGTTCAATTTTATCGGCATCGATTAAAACACTTCCCTTAAATTTTAATCCTTCATTGATTATTGTTGCGTCTTTAATAAGTTTTTTCATTCTGTAGCTTTTTGAAATTGCATTGTTTTTGCCAATTGCTTTTTGCCTATTGTCAACTTTATTTTGCCAACTGCCTACTGTTTATACTCCCTGAACCAGCTCCTGATTTTCATTTTCATCACGCCCCAAAGCGCTTCGTTAAAAATTCCACCGCTCATTTTCGAAGTGCCTTCTTTGCGGTCAGTAAACACAATGGGTACTTCCACAATGTTGAACCCGAACTTCCAGGCGGTGAATTTCATTTCAATCTGAAAGCCGTATCCAATTAGCTTAATTTTCTCAAAATCGATGGTTTCGAGCACTTTGCGCCGGTAACATTTGAAACCTGCAGTGGTATCCATTATTTTCATGCCAGTTACAATTCGTACGTACATCGATGCAAAATACGACATTAATACCCTGCCAAGTGGCCAATTTATAACATTTATTCCAGAAATGTAGCGCGAACCGATGGCTAAATCAGCACCGTTAATCGCTGCTTTATAAAGCCGTTCCAGGTCGTCGGGACTGTGCGAAAAGTCGCAGTCCATTTCAAAAATGTATTCATAATCATGTTCCAGCGCCCAATTGAATCCGGCAATGTAAGCGGTTCCCAACCCTAGTTTTCCTTTGCGTTCCAGAATATGTAACTGTTCAGGGAATTCTGTTTGCAGTTTTTTCACAATCGCTGCAGTCCCGTCTGGAGAGTTGTCTTCAACTATTAAAAGATGAAAAGGAGTAGATAATGAAAATACCTTTCGCACCATCTTTTCAATGTTTTCCTTTTCGTTGTAAGTTGGAATAATTACCAGGTTCTTCGACACATTAATTCTGTTTAAAGTATAAAATGTGAATTTACACTTTTTACAACTTACAACAATACATTATACTATAATACCATAATCTGACAGTTCGGTAGGCTAACTTTTTAACATGGCAATTGAATTTTGGATTGAAGTTGCACTGCCCTTCTCAAAAACTTAACATTTGCGATTTTAATTTTATTGCTGATTTTAAATCATTTAGTACAACGTCTTCAAAAAAGTCAAAAAAATGGATAAAAATAATTTGCAGGGAATAAAAAGGGGTTTACATTTGCAGCCGCTAAATACAGCGAAGTTCATTGTAACGGA
>NZ_JBSQIC010000082.1:0-17049 GCF_055108615.1 Tangfeifania sp.
AAAACGGAGGATGGGAAAACGGCGTATTTGGGTTGAGTTTTGTACCAGGGTGGTAAAAAAAACCGCTCCTGCGGGGCAGAAACGGCAAAGGGAATTTTTTGCGAAAGGATGAGTAAACAACTTTTATTTTGAGTTTTCCAGCTTTATTTGCACACGGTTCTTCTCATTATCTACCTTCAGTGTTTCTGTAGTTTTCTTGTACGAAATGTAGTTTGCAACAACTTTGTATTCACCCGGTTTTACTTTGAAGGTGAAGTTCCCGTCGAAATCAGTGTACGTTTTCATGTCGGTTCCTTCCAACAGAACTTCCACACCAACCAGTAATTCACCTGAGTTTGAATCGGCAACTATACCGGATAAAACGGTAGTTGCTTCGCTGTTGGTGTCAACTGTTGCTTTTCCTTTTTTTTCTTCGGCATTTACTGCAAATGCAAGAAATACGATTAGTGCAGCGAATAGTAATTTTTTCATTTTTTATGAATTTTAATTCAATGTAAAAGTAAGGTGGTGCTGTTAAACGGGAGTTACAGAATTATTACACTTTTATTACATTTGAGTTCAGTATTTTCTTTCTTTAATCAATTCACCTTTCTCGTTGTAATTTTTCCAGGTTCCGCTTTTCTCTCCGTTGTCGTATTGCAGCTCGTACAGCAAATTTCCTTCTTCGTTCCAGATTTTCCATTTGCCATGCTTCTTCCCGTTTTTGTAACGGGCCACTGAAACGAGAATGTTATCGCGGTTATACATTTCCCACTTGCCGTGCATCAGGTTATTTTTATAGGAGCGGATTTCATTTAACCGGCCGTTTTCAAAATAAATTTTCACTTTCCCGTGCTTTTTCCCGTTTTTCAGTTTCATTTCCATTTTTACCTGGCCATTCTCAAATTTTGCCGTATATGTTCCGGAATAAAGTTCCCCGTTTTTATAGTATAGTCCGTTTTTTTCGGTAATATCCTGTGCACTGAGGTTCATTCCTGCCATGAGCATCGAGGCGATTCCTATAATAAAGATGATTTTGTTCATTTTTACTTATTTATTTGAAAGAAGATTTTAAATATATAATTTTTGAAGGAAAGTTCCGGGCAATTTGCCCGGAACTTAAAAGCTGGTAAAAAAATCACCAACCTGTCATCAAACACATATCATAAATTTAGTTTATGCTGTAAGACAATGATAAAGTGAATGTTCTTCCTAATTCGTATTGCTGATAAATAAATTGTTTATCATTGTAAGTTACAGCTTTCGTGAATTTTGAATCCAAAATGTTTTTCACCTTGAACCCAACTGAAAAGTTCTTCATGAATTTTTTGCTGGAGTTGAAATTCAGCATACCATCTGAAGATTCGTAAATATCGGGTGTGTCAACATTTGTTTCTGTCATACGGTCGCCGAACTTGTTAAATGAAAGGGTTGAGTTTAATCCAATAACCGGATTGTTGTAACTCAAATTCAAATTTAAAAGATAAGGTGACTGACCGGGGAAAGGCCTTGTTTTTTTAACTTCCCAGTCATTTCTTTCGGCTGTTTCCTGCTCAAATTCATTCACATCTACCATTGATTTAATCAACGATAAATTAAACCCGGCTGAGAAATCTCGCAATGATTGGGAAATAACATCCAAATTTTTTCGGGCTTCAATTTCAAAGCCGTAAAGCTCACCTTCTTCTGTGTTCTGATACATGATTTGTGGATTGGCTACCTCGAGCAAATACTGAAGGATAATTGGATTTTCAAAATGCTTGTAATAGGCACTTACCGCCAGCAATTCGCCGGGACGCATAAACCACTCCCAGCGTAAATCGTAGTTCTGAACAACTGTTCTGTCGAGTTGCGGATTGCCGTTATAAATTACACCTCCAATAAAATCGAATGATGCAAACGGAGCCAGCTCTCTAAGATTCGGACGGGCTATCGTCTGGCTTCCCGAAAGACGCAGGTTGGCATTATCGGTTAATGCATAAACAAGGTTCAGCGATGGCAAGAAATCATGCACATCGATATTTCCTTTATAATCAAGAAGTTGAACGTCGGGAATGTAAGTTAATGCAACAACGTCTTCTTTATCCATTAGTTCCACATTCATTTTGGTAATTTCATAGCGAAGTCCCAAAATTGTTTTAAACTTTGGAGTTAGATTGTAGGTCACCATACCATAAGCGGCATTCACCTCGGTATTTCCTAAATAATTGTTTTGATGTTTGGTTTGATTGTAAAGATAGTTACCAATAATGTTTCTGTCCCTCGAATCGACACCAATTATACCGGTGTTTTCCGGTCCGAAATAGAAATCCGGATTACCGTTATAGATTTCTCCTTTATTTCTTTCGTACTGATAAGCTGTTTCTGAGAAGGTGCGGTCTTTATTGGAATAGAATCCGCCAATTTTTATTTTGTTGGATGTATTTTTTGATTGAGCAAAAGGTATGGTAATATCAACCTGACCTTGCAACTGATCATCATTCAATTCTCTCCAAAAGTGAAATGGCATATCATATTCAGCCCTCGACATGTAGTAACCCGTTGTATCTACACCGTTTTCATCAAGGCGGTAAGAATTTGCAAAGAGCCGAACGTCAGGTTCATTTTGCGTTGACTGAATCTGGCTTGCACTATAATCGATTCTTGTATTGTTCAAGCCTTTTATTACCTGGTTTCCTTTTAATTTAAACATTTGCAATTCGCGCTCTGTGAAGTTTAAACCCCGTGTTTGAAAACGGGTTGTTCCGGAAAGCGCTGCCGGGAAAATACCATCCTGCAAACGTGCAGCTTTTTCTGCATCATGGTTATAAGAGTAGTTGAACTCAATTGAGCCGCTTGGACTGTATTTAAAAGCCAGTGTTGCAAGGCCGTTTATTTGTGGATTTTCCACTGCTTTCGAGTCTTCAAGAACATATCTTTCACCCAGGCTTTCTGCTCCTGCCTGCACCAACTCCCAGTTTGCCGAAGTTCCGTTTTCGTAAAAAGAAAAATCGCGGCGATAATTTATACCCATTGCAAAACCAATTTGCTTATTGCCAAAAACTTCCCACTGATTTCCCAGTGAAAAAGTCACTTTCTGGTTAAGCGGGCTTGTCATTGTTGTGGGGCTCATTTGTGAATTTACTGAACGGGCAGCTTCATCGAGAAGTGCTGCTTCTTCCGGATATTTTTCACCCTGACGTGCACGGACATAAAGGTTGGTAGTCAGTTTATCTCCGCGTTCCAGCAGAATGTCAGGAATATCCCGAAAACCCTGGTCGTATCCCAGCCAATCGGTAGAAGCTCCTTCGTAGGTCAAGAAATTATCGTTCAAAGAAGCCTGGTCGTTGTAAGCAGCAGAAATTCCAAAATTCAGTGTAAATCTTTCGGGGAACGATTTGGTTCTGATGTTTACATTTCCACCGGTAAAAGTTCCGGGAAGATCGGGAGTAAATGTTTTTGAAGTGATAATGTTTTCAAGCAGGTTTGCAGGTATCAGGTCGAGGTCGGCTGAATTTTTGTAAGGATCGGTTCCGGGCAACTGCTGACCATCCATCTGGACGCTCGAGTAGCGGTCGCCAAGTCCTCTCACAAAAACATCTTTACCATTCATTACCGATACTCCGGTAACCTTAATCATTGACTCAGCAGCATTTGAGCTGCCAAATTTTTTCATTTCAAGCGCCGAAATCCCATCCTGAATTCCTTCTGCTTTCTTTTGCATACTGAGGATTGCATTTTCGGTGTTTGTTAACTGCTGTGCTGTAACAGTTACTTCTGCAATTTCTTCGGTTGCAGGTGCCATCTGAACGTTCATTACTGTAACGTCGCCCGGTTTTACCTCAACATCTGAAATTGTTTTGGTTGTGTATGAAATGTAACTAAATACCAGGTTGACTTTTCCTGCAGGTACATTTGTTAAATTGAAATTACCGTAGAAATCGGTAATTGTTCCCTTGGTGGTACCTTCAATTACAATATTTACCCCAATGAGCGTTTCACCGGACTCTTCGTCCGTTACTGTTCCTCTTACAGTTCCTGTTTCTTGTGCTATGATTTGTTGTGATGACAGAATGATGAAGAAAAAGAAACTGATAATTTTTACCAACTGTGTCTTCATTTAGAAATTTATTTGTTTGTCGTCAAAAAAATACCCCCGGAGTAAAATTCTCCGGGGGATATTTTATATTTAAGTGTTAAATTATTTTACAATCATTTTTTTGGTTGCTTTGTTTTCACCAGCTACCAACTGATAGAAATACATGCCTTGTTTTAATCCGCCTACAGTAACATTGTAATTACCTTTTGGCTGGTTTTCACTTACTACAGATTGAACCAGTTTTCCGGTAATATCGTAAACTGAAAGGTTTACATTAGCTGATTCAGGCAAGGTGTATTCAATGGTTGTGTTGCCGTTAGTGGGATTCGGATAGTTCTGTCCTAATCTGAAATCATTTACATTAACTTCTTCAACAGAAACATAAACATCTCCAAAGTAACCCATCATATCGAGCGCTGTCCACATTTCAGCCCAGTTTTCGTTACCAAATGCGCCGCGATAGTCAACATTCGCAGCACCTTCAACTGCAGCAACATTACTCCATGCCGGGCTCATTGGGTGTGGACGTGGATCCAGCGTCATGTCTGGTTCACGAGAGATACTTGAAATCATAGGATTTTCGATAGTATTGTTATTGGCAACCAGGTGATTTACAAGGAAGGCAGCAGTTGCGTCTTCAGCATCTTCGGTAACCTGAATCATTTCATCGGCCGAAAATTCGTCGCCTGAAGCAAAATTCCACCAGATATTGTTTTTGAGTACGAGGCCGCCGTCTTCCATGTGTTTACGTGCATCTGTTCCAACGCTGGCAGCGCGGTCTTCCACTTCAATTGCTTTTGCCGGGAAATCGATAAAAATAGAGTTGGCATACATACCACCTGCTCCATCGCGAAGCATTAAAGCTACATCATTGTTTACTGCATCCATCCCCGGACCAATGTATGTTACATTTGAAATGGTCGGTTTCGAAAAACGGTCGTTATCATCCGGGTGAGCACCATCGTGTTCTCCGGCAGAGCCAGCTTCGTCAGCCCCCTGGATAGCAAACCAGAATTGACCACCACCTCTCCAGCCATCATCATAATCAAAAGCGTCGTCGCCACAGAAAGCAGCAACCAGGTAATTGGCTTGAACTGTACCACCCCAGAATTCAAAACCATCATCTGAGTTGGCAAATATTTCAATGTGTTCCATCACTGTTTCACTTCCGATACCTGCAACTGACAAGCCATTGATTTCGTCGCCCGGAGCCAGTTCGGCACCACCGTGGCGAATTGAAATGTACTGCAATTTACCAGCGTTATGTGTATCGTCGTTACCACCATAAGTAGCGCGTGTTTCACCGGCAGGAATACCTTCAATTGAAGCTTCGGTTGTTTCGTCACCGATAACACCGTATCCAAGAAGAACAAGACCTCCCCAAAGACCACGGTCTTCGTGAAAAAGATCGGTCAGGTCGTTTACATCGTCGTCTTCAGCAGTAAAAATAATTGGCAGTTCAGGTGTTCCCTGGGCCATAATTTTTGCATCGCGGGTAATAATAAGGGCAGAAGCGTTATCCCCGGTTGAAGGAGTGGCTTTTCCTTTGATTACCGTACCCGGATCAATAGTTAATGTTCCTTCTTCAAGATATACAAAACCGTCGAGTAAATAAGTGTTGTCTGCAGTCCAGTGTGCATCGTTGTTTAAATCACTATCGGTAATGACAATCATATTTTCGTCATCTGAGTAAGGAAGGTCTCCAAAATATCCCATTGCATCGAGGGCGGTCCACATTTCTGCCCAGTTATTGGAACCAAAAGCTCCGCTGTAGGTTACTTTTTCAAGTCCTTCATGATGATCAGTTGCTGATTTTAACTCTTCCGAAACGTTTGACCATGCAGGGCTTCCTGCTTTAAGTCTTGGGTCGAACTGACCGTCAGTATCACGGCTGATACCACGTAACATCGGATCTTCTACACTATTGTCATTATTTGTAAGGTGCGTTGCAAGGAAAGCAGCTGAAGCGTCTTCAGCATCTTCAGTTACCTGGATCATTTCATCGGCAGTGAACTCATCGCCTGAAGCAAAATTCCACCAGATATTGTTTTTAATAACAAGGTCACCATCTTCCATGTGTTTACGCGCGTCTGTACCAACATCGGCTGCACGGTCTTCCACTTCGATAGCTTTTGCCGGAAAATCTGTAAAAATGGAATTCATATAATACGCACCAGCACCATCTCGAAGCATTAGTGCAACATCGTCATTTACTGCATCCATTCCGGGACCAATGTAGGTAACATTGGAAATTGTCGGTTTTGAGAACCTGTCGTTATCATCAGGATGTGCACCGTCATGTTCCCCGGCAGAACCGGCTTCGTCAGCAGCCTGGATTGCAAGCCAGAACTGGCCGCCACCTCTCCAGCCATCGTCGTAATCGAATGCATCATCACCACAGAATGCTGCTACCAAATGATTGGCACGAACTGTACCTCCCCAGAATTCGTATCCATCATCTGAATTGGAGAATACTTCAATGTGATTCATAACCGTTTCACTGCCGATTCCGGCAACTGAAAGTCCGTTAATTTCATCCCCGGGAGCTAATTCTGCGCCACCGTGACGAATTGAAATATACTGCAATTTCCCGGCGTTGTGAGTGTCGTCGTCTCCGCCATAGGTAGCACGAGTTTCACCGGCAGGAATGCCTTCGATTGAAGCTTCAGTAGTTTCATCTCCAATTACACCGTAACCAAGAAGAACAAGTCCTCCCCAAAGACCACGGTCTTCGTGAGTAAGGTCGGCCGGGTCGTTTACATCGTCATCTTCTGCGGTAAAAATAATCGGCAGTTCGGGTGTTCCCTGGGCCATAATTTTTGCATCGCGGGTAATGATTAAAGCAGAAGCATTATCACCGGTTGAAGGGGTCGCTTTACCTTTAATTACTGTGCCTGGTTCAATGGTAAGAGTACCTCCTTCGAGATAAACAAAACCATCTAACAGGTATGTATTGTCAGCGGTCCAGGTCACATCTTCAGTGGTAAGATCATCGTCACTAACTTCAATAATATTATCGCCGTTATATGGCAAATCACCAAAATATCCGAGTGCATCGGTTGCCGTCCATCCCATTGCCCAGTTTTCTGAACCAAATGCGCCTTTGTATGGAGCAGTAGTAAAGAAAGCAATCTCGGGAATCGGTGCCAGATTTTTAGTTGCCGGGCTTCCGCCGCCTAACCTTGGATCAAGCATTCCATCGGCTTCACGGCTGATACCACGAAGTTTTGGATCTTCAACACTGTTCGTATTTTCTGTCATATGAGATGCCAGAAAAGATGCATTGGCATCTTCTGCATCTTCAGTAACCTGAATCATTTCATTTGCAGTGAATTCATCGCCTGAACCGAAATCCCACCAGATGTTATTTTGAAGAACAAGATCACCATCTTCCATATGTTTACGAGCATCTGTACCAACACTGGCAGCCCGATCTTCAACTTCAATTGCTTTTGCAGGAAATTCGGTAAAAATTGAATTAACGTACATGCCACCTGCTCCGTCGCGCAACATTAAGGCCACATCGTCATTAACTGCATCTACGCCGGGACCAATGTAGGTTGCATTAAATATGGTCGGTTTCGAGAAACGGTCGTTATCATCCGGATGTGCTCCGTCATGTTCTCCAGCCGAACCAGCTTCATCAGCAGCCTGGATAGCAAACCAGAACTGTCCGTTTCCACGCCAGCCGTCATCATAGTCAAAAGCATCATCGCCACAAAATGCTGCTACCAGGTATTTTGCATTTACAGTTCCACCCCAGAATTCATAACCATCATCTGAGTTTGAAAATACTTCGATGTGATCAAGTACGGTTTCATGGCCAATACCTGCGACTGAAAGTCCGTTAATTTCATCTCCGGGAGCCAGTTCAGCACCACCGTGGCGGATAGAAACATATTTCAATATTCCGGCATTGTGGCTGTCGTCATCCCCACCATAAGAGGCACGGGTTTCACCCGCAGGAATTCCTTCAATGGAAGCTTCGGAAGTCTCGTCTCCGATGACTCCGTAGCCAAGAAGGACGATGCCTCCCCATAATCCACGGTCTTCGTGTGTCAAATCATTTGGGTCGGACACATCATCATCTTCTGCAGTGAAGATAATTGGCATATCTTCAGTTCCTTCAGCCATTATTTTGGCATCGCGTGTGATTATCAAAGCGGATGCATTATCACCTGTGGTGGGAGTTGCTTTCGCTTTAATTACAGTACCTGCTTCAATAGTCAGGGTTCCTCCTTCAAGGTAAACAAAACCATCAAGCAAGTATGTATTGTCTGCTGTCCAGGTTACGTCCTGGTTTGTTAAATCATCGTCGGTAATTGTAATTTGCGCATTGGCTACAACTACCATGATAATCAAAGCAATAAGAAAAGTAAATTTTTTCATCATATTATTCTTAAGTTTTAAAATTAGAAATCCATTCCTGTTTAATTATTTTAAGCAAACAATCAAATGATTATTTGTTTAGAGCTTTGTTTCTTCAGTCTTTATAAATACTTAATTTACTGGAATTTATTAATGTTTTTCGAAGGCGAATCAACTTCAATAATATTACATGCCGGTTACAGTTTATTTAAGCTATTATTACATTTCTTTAATAAAAGTGTAATATCTCTAAAGCAACTGGAAACAAAAGCTGTCGATAGCTTTAATGTTTTGATAAATAGGAATATGGATATTGAAGAGGTAATAATAATTTAACGATGAAGTGAAATTGTTGCCAATATTTAAAACGGAATGAAGTTTTTATTTTATGGAGTGAGAGAATAAAAATCCATATAAAGGATTATAGACTGAATAGTCTTTAAGCGAAATTATATCGGGTTCTTCAATGGTGCAGGCTACCACCGAAACATTATCTTATCTATTTCTTCGACAGCGAAAACAAAAACTCCACTCCTTTTTTTGGGTTGTTTTTTACCGAAATATCGCCTTTATGAAGCTGAATGGCATTTTTTACGATGGCCAGTCCCAGCCCGGTTCCGCCTTTTTCACGGCTGCGTCCGTGGTCAACCCTGTAAAAGCGTTCAAAAATGCGTGAAAGATGTTTCCGTGGAATTCCCTCGCCATCATCGGAATAGGAGAAGAAATAATATTTTTCATCTTCATGGTAAACTTTTATGCTGATGGTTATTCCGGTTCCACCATAGTTAATGGAGTTTTCCACAAAGTTCTGAAAGATAGAAAACAGAAGCGAATCATTTCCCCGGATGACGGTCCCTTTTTTAACACCTGTTTCAAACCTAATGTTTTTCACCTGCATCCGGTTGGCAAAATTCTCATACACTTCGTCCACAATTTTTTTGATATCAACCGGTTTGAACGGGAACAGTTCGCCTGCATCTTCAATATTATTCAAAAGCGAAACATCGTTAATCAGGGAAGTTAATCTTTCGGCCTGAGAGAAAGCCCTCGTCAGAAAATATTCCTGTTTGTCTTCGGGCACAGGCTGATTTTCGAGCATGGTTTCGATGTATCCTTTTATGGAAGCCAGCGGTGTTTTCAATTCGTGTGCAATGTTCGAAGTGAGTTGCTGTTTCATTAATCTTCGTTTTTCCAGTTTTGTGATATCGGTAATCATCACTTCAAAACTTAAATCCAGGAATACAATACTTTGAATTTTATAATATTTATCACCTTTTCTAATAATGTATTCTAACTGTGGCAATTCATCCGTTGTAAACAGTTTTGGGTTTTCAATGTGTTCTTCCAGGAAGTTATTTAATTTTTTGAATTCGGTCAACTCGAAAATAGCTTCCGACGAATTGATTGTTCGTTGAGAGATAATATTAAGGTATTGTATAAAATGACTGTTCGAAAGGGTTTTTTCTTTTTTGGGAGAGAAAAAGGCAATGCCTTCATTTAACGCATTCAGGTGATTAAATAGTTTTTCCTTTTCATTCGACAGTTCATCTTTTGTTTTTTTCAGATTGTTGTAAATACGAATAATCTGACTTCCAATGATTCCCAGTTCGTTTTCGGGGAATGAAGTGTCGAGTTCGATGCGCTCGTTTCTTCCGGCTTTAATCGAAAAATTTTTCAGCTTGGTAATCGAAACCGATAACCGGCCCGTCACAAAATAGAGCAACAACCCGATTACCCCGAATACGGAAATAATGAAGAAAATAAAGACACTTTCGGCTTTCAAGAAGTTTTTAATCTGGAAGTCGTAAACAACGGCTATTCTCACAAAAAAATCGGGATAGTTTTTCGCGTAATAGTAAAATTCCTGGTTGGTGGTTTCCGATACCCGGATATTCGAACCTGTGCCGTGGTTGATTGCTTTTTTTATTTCGGGGCGGTGAAGATGGTTTTCCATCTCCTGGTATTCGGGCACAAAGCTGTCGTACAGAACCTTACCCGCTTTGTTTATGAGTGTTATCCGGGTGTGTGGCTGAGGTAAAATACTTTTTAGTTCATTTACGCGATCGATGTTGTTATTGGCTATCAGGTTGTTCTGTTCGACAAATTTGTAGGTAATTTCGCTAATATTATCAAGGGTATTTTCCAGTTGGAGGGTACGGTATCTTTTTTCACGCTGATATTGAAACGTGAGAATAGCTACCGTAAAAAGGATAAAAACGATGATAAAATAGAAAAATATTTCGCCTCTGAATGATTTTTTAAACACAGTGCAGTTCTTGTTTTGTAGGGTTATTTATCACGAAAACAGTACCCGTACCCCGATTTTCCTTTGATATTGGCACCATATTCGCCAACTTTTTTGCGCAACCGGGCAATGTTTACATCTACGTTGCGCTCGGTAACAATTACATCGTCGTCCCAAATTTGTTTCAGAATTTCTTCGCGGCTGATGTACTGATCCATATTGTCCATGAGCAGGATGAGAATTTCGAATTCTTTGCGTGTGAGATTAATAGTTTGCCCTTCCAGTGAAATTTCTTTTCGTTTTTTATCGGCAATTAAATTTTTAAATACCAGCTGGTTTTGGTCATCTCGCGTTTTTGCACCCCTTTTCAGTATGGCTTTTATGCGGGCAATTATCTCTTTAATTGAAAAAGGTTTCGAAATGTAGTCGTCGCCCCCCACATTGAACCCGGTTAATATGTCGTTTTCTTCACCTTTGGCCGTTAAAAAAATTATTGGCACGGGCAGGTTTTTCTCTTTACGTATGATGTTGGCCGTTTTAAAACCCGACATGCCGCCCATCATCACATCCAGCAATATCAGGTCGTATTCATTCAGTGGCTTTTTCAGCGTTTCTTCGCCCGAGTAGGCCACGTCAATGTGAAAACCTTCACTCTCCAGGTTAAACTGGAGGATTTCACACAAATCTTTTTCATCGTCAACGATAAGTATTCTGTGGTTTCCTTCCATTTTTTGCTGATTCTGATTTATACTTTGTAAAGTTAAGGTAAATATTAAAACGGTGTAAATATTACAAATTGATTAATGTTGAGTTAAAACCTGGTTTTGAATTTTACATTGAGGCAACAATAAGTAAACATGAGTTTAACACATGTTTAATTTTTGTATAGTTAAATGAAAGATATTACAAAACGATTGCTAAACAATTAAATGTTATTAATATATATTTGTCGCCAAGTCAACAAGTCATAATGAATGATGAAAAAATCAGCAATAACTTTTTGCCTTTTTCTAATCGGTATTACAACATTTAGTCAGGAGGAAAAGTTTGAACCGTCGGGGAAAGCATTTGCCACCATTTTCGCCAATTTTCACAATGGGTTTTCAGGAGAAGCGGTTGATGAGGCGGCTTTCGAACTGGTGCGGGGTTACCTCGGATATGAATACACATTCAGCCCGCAGTTTTATGCCAAAATCAACCTCGATGTGGGTAGCCCCAACGACCTTTCTCCCTATTCCAAACTGCGTAGGTATGCCTATTTTAAAAATGCCTATTTACGATTTTCGCACAATAAACTGCAAGTTGAGTTTGGGCTGATTGGTTTGAAGCAGTTCAAACTTCAGGAGAAAATCTGGGAACGACGCTACCTGATGAAATCGCTGGCCGATGAATATAAACTGGGCTCCTCGGCCGATTTGGGAATGAATTTTCATTATGAATTCAATGAGCTGATTGATGCTGATTTCACGATTATGAATGGCGAGGGATACAACAACATTCAAACCGATGGCATTTTTAAATACGGTGTTGGCTCCACGGTGCAGTATCCCCGAAATTTTACCTCGCGCGTTTTTTATGACTTTCAGTACAATAATTTGATGGAAACAACACTGCTGCTTTTTTCATCGTACGATTTCAACGGGAAATGGAACATTGCCGGCGAAGTCATCTGGAGGAAAAACAATGGTTGGGTTGAAAACCACAACATTTCGGGTTACTCCATTTACGGGAAATACAACCTGACTGGCCAGTACCAGTTGTTTGCCCGGTTCGATAAAATAGAATCGAACATTCTCGAAGGAGAAACGATTCCGTGGAACTTGGCTAATGACGGCTCGGCATTGGTTACGGGGTTACAATACAACCCGATTAAGAATATTAAAATGGCGCTGAATTACCACGACTGGCAACCGTGGGCGGCCAACAGCGAAGGAGAGGCTTTCGTGTTTTTAAACCTTGGTGTAAAATTCTAAAAAAGAATCAATGGTTCGTACATTATTATCACTATTCATAATTGTTGTTGTTTTTGCCGGTTGCCGGAAAAGCGATTTTTATTTACAGGGCAACCAGGAAGTGCTTCGCGACAATGGAAGCGGAACCGGAACGGTAACCTGGACAAAAGAAAATGAATACATTCTTGAGGGTTTTGTGTTTGTGAACGACGGGCAGGTGCTTACCATCGAGCCCGGAACTGTGATCCGTTTCAGGGCGGGGCAGGCCGAAAATGCCAGCGCGCTGATTGTGTCGCGGGGCGGCAAAATTATTGCCAACGGAACACGCGACGAACCGATTATTTTTACTGCCGAAGGCGACGACCTGGAAGGCTCGGTAACCAAAGATGCACGCGGATTATGGGGAGGATTGATTATTCTTGGAAATGCGCCCGTCAACTTAGAAAGAGGCGAGGCCTCCATTGAAGGAATTCCACTTGCCGAACCGCGCGGAGTTTACGGCGGAGTGGATGAAAACGATAACTCAGGAGAACTGCGTTATGTTTCTATCCGGCATGGGGGCACCAACATTGGCGAAGGCAACGAAATTAACGGGCTCACCCTCGGCGGCGTGGGACAAAATACCAAAATTGAATATGTGGAAGTGATTGCCAACAACGATGATGGCATCGAAATATTTGGAGGGACAGTTAATCTTGAAAACATTGTTATTTCGGGATGCGACGATGAAGCGTTCGATTATGATTTGGGCTGGACCGGCAATGGGCAATTCTGGCTCGGTGTTCAATCGGAGTACCTGGGCGATAATTTAATCGAGGCCGGCGGCGGAGTCGATCCGGTTATCGGGCTGCCGCAATCGTTGCCCAAAATTTATAACGCCACTATGATTGGAAACGGCAAAACCGGAAACGGCACCTGCGCTGTGTTTGAGCGGAATGCCGGGGGAGTAATTGCCAATTCCGTCTTTTTAAACAAGGCAAAAGGAATTGTTCTGGAAGTTACCGATCAACAACATGATAGTTTCGGACAATGGAAATCAGGAAGTTTGTCAGTAAAAAATAATTTGTTTTACAATGTGGGCAATTCAGGTTCAGTTTTCCAGCTTTCAGGAATTTATACACAAGAAAACAGGAATGAATGGAACCACTACTTCAATGTAGCTCAAAACAGTATCGAGAACCCTGAAATCGACTGGCAAAATGGCAACTACGTTCCCTTGCAGGAAATAGAAGGCGACCTCCACACTTATCCCAACTCCTGGTTTCAGATTGTAGATTTTAAAGGCGCTTTTGGCGAAGACAACTGGATTGAAGGATGGACGTTGCTAACGGAGTAATCATCTTACATTACGAAATAAAACTAGCGATTGCGCGGCTATCTCGGATTTGGAATTCGTGCATTTGTTTCAAGGCGTAGATTTTGTCGAAGGCCTTTCAATAGGATAATATCTGTGTCAGAAGGGGGAGTCTGATTTTTATTTTAAATATAAATTAATTAACGATAATCATTAATTAAATTTCGTATTGCATTATTTCATTTTATCTTTGCTCTCAATATTTAAACTATTAATCATGAAATATATTACACATACTCCAACTTTAAAGGACATTACGATATGGTTTGTTGTTTTAGCGTTAATTGTTCTTATTCCGGTTTTAAGCGGATACCATTTAGAACATGAAAATCTTGGTTTAATAATTACCATATTCGTCATTCTGGGATTTTTTATATTCAACCTCATTATTAGGAAATCACTTTTGTTTAAAAATTATTTTACCAGTCGATTCAATCTGCTTACTTCAAAGGTTCGTTTTGAGAAAGAATTCGATATCCCGAAAGAGATGATGTTTGAAAAGATTATTGAAGTTATCAATGATTCAAAGTTTAAATTGGTTAAGGCCGATAAGGAAAATTTTGAAATTTTGGCCATTACAACTATCACCTGGAAATCCTGGGGTGAGAACCTGTATATAAGTTTTGATACGATTGGGGATGATACAATTATGAAATTCTGTTCGGTAACCCTGTTCCAAATATATTCCTGGGGGAAAAACGAAAAGAATTATGATGATTTAATCCATGAAATTGAAAGTTCGTTGACAATTTAAATTTGGAATTATGGCTATTGTAGTGAATTTAGATGTCATGTTGGCAAAACGAAAAATGAAATTAAAAGAACTCTCAGAAATAGTTGGTATTTCAACTGTAAACTTGTCAATTTTAAAACAAGGTAAAGTTAAAGCCGTTCGATTTTCAACATTAGACGCAATTTGTTTGTCTTTAGATTGTCAACCCGGAGACATTTTGGAGCGTGTTGATGAGAATGACAAACAGAAACAAAGAAACATATGAAAAAAATAGTTTTGATAGAGTTAATGACACCGATTTTTTTAAGTTGCGATCCTGTATCTGTAATGGATGCAAACATTAAGAATTTAACATCGCAGAACCTCACAGTAATATTTTTCTCATCAGATAGTAGCTTTATCAAAACGCTTCAAATAGCTCCCAATGAAACGGTGTTATTTCAGGAAGATATGGATATTGGAGGCAGCTTTCTTGAACCATCACTTGCAGGGTATGACTCTGTAAATATTCAAAATAATTCGAATAAAATTTTGAAAGTGTACAACCCAAACATCGAAGGTAAAAATATTTATAAAGTAGGTGATTACTGGATATTTAGCGAATTAGCAAAGAGAGTTTATAAATATGATTATAAAATAGAAAATAAGGATATTGAGTAGATATTTTGTAAATCAATTTGATGGTATTAATGAAAAAAAGGCCTGCGGATACACCACAGACCTTTTTGTTACTAACTAAAACTAATCTATGAAAAAAATGCGCTTTTTTAAATCTTACATTTACTATTCGTAGTTAGGATTTTGCACCATGTTTCCCTGGCTTAAATCCATTTGCACCTGAGGAATTGGCATGTATTCATTTTTTCCTTCTACAAATGCAGCATTCGTGAGATGAGATCGAATTTGTTTTTCTGTTTCGAAATAACTGTTCATCACATCTGCTGCAATTCCCCAACGCACGAGGTCGAAAAAGCGATGGCCTTCGTGGGCAAACTCGAGGCGCCTTTCGGTTCTGAGCGCTTCAATGGCCTCATTTTTCGAAGAAAAAGGTTGCGTGTAAATATCAATCACATAATTGCCGGCATCTGCGGTTCCGTCCATTGTTTTTACATAACTGCCTGTTTTGGCCCTGTTTCTAACCATGTTTATATAGGCCCGACCTGTTTCCAAATCATCCGATTCAATGGCAGCCTCAGCTCTCCATAATAAAACATCGGCATACCTGATTATGTAATAATTCAATGCTGTAACATAGGGCCAAACCGACAAATAGTGAGGGGAGTTTGTCGAAAGCATCCGCTTTTTGGGACTGTAAGGCCCATAAACTGATGCCTCCCTCGGAGTCCAGTCATAAACTTGTATATCCAGGTAAGGGATTCCGGGTCTGGCCAGGGTATGATCAATGCGTGGATCGACGCTGTCATCAATATTTTGGACCGCTCCTTCAACGGGCAACCCATTTGCATCGGTTTTAAATGCATTTACAAGGTTTTGAGAAGGACGAAGAAATCCATAGTTCGCGTAGGGGCCGCCGGGCTGCATGAGCCTGTCGCCAATTGAGCCATTGTAATTACTTGGCGAGCCATCATTAATAGAGTGCTGAACCGCGAAGATTATTTCCGGGCCATTGTCATTTTCAGCAAGGAAAACATCTCTGAAATTGGGTTCCAGAGCGTATTTTCCAGAGTTAATTACCTCATCTGCCGTTGTCGCAGCTTCGCTCCATTTTTCCTGGAAAATGTAACATTTAACCAAATAGGCCTTTGCAGCCATTTTTGTAGGTCTTCCCGGGCCATTTTGGTTGTCGGGAAGCGCATTGACTGCGGCTTTAAAATCGTTTTCAATTTTTGTCCATTGTTCGGCATCGCTTAAATCGGAGTTTGACACCAGGTAAAATTCGTCTTTGCTATCAATTGTTTCGTCAATCCAGCAAATATTCCCGTAAATCTTTTTTGCTTCAAAATGATAATGTCCTCTGAGGAATTGCATTTCTGCAATTCGTTGGGCTTTCAGATTTGAATCAAAGGTTTCACTTTCGTTTAACAGGCGAATGGCCAGGTTTGCCCGTCGTATGCCTTCGTAAAGCGCCAGCCACTTCCGTTCAACATCTATAATTGTTGAAGGTGTTGTTTCAAAAATCTCCATCAGGTGAATCTGGTTCTGATCGCCTGTTCCGCCACCACCTTTATAGGCATCGTCGGAAACAACATCGCCAAAACTCCAGTTTGAAGCCGGAGAGTTATATGCATTCGAAGCCTCGTCGAACTGTCCGTTTAAAACGGAATAGGCCGAAATAATCGCACTTTCAATGTTTTCAGTAGTGAGTATTTGTGAAGGCGA